>CAYUSE010000080.1:0-5773 GCA_964447095.1 uncultured Lachnospiraceae bacterium
AAATCCCATCTGCCCTGGAATTTCAGATTATGAATTGTCATAACCGTCTTAATTCCCCGATAGAACGGGTTATCCTGAAAGGTATCCAAAAATACAGGGATAGGACCAGTCTGCCAATCATTGCAGTTTATTACATCGGGACGGAAATCAAGCGTCGGCAAAAGCGATAACGCAGCTTTTGAGAAAAATATGAATTTTTCACAATCAAGATGTATAAAATCATAAGGCTTATCGCCGTTAAAATAGAATTTATTATCTACAAAATAATAAATACATCCGTTATGCTTTAATTCAAATACGCCCGCGTACTGCTTGCGCCATGCCATATCAATATAAATATGGTCAATATATTTCATTTTATCCTTATATTCCTGCGGTATGCAGTTATAAAGCGGGAGAATAACTCTCGCGTCAACGCCTTTTTTGCAAAGCACTGCCGGAAGTGAACCGGCTACATCCCCCAAACCGCCTGTCTTAACAAACGGAGCCGCTTCTGATGTCGCAAATAAAACTCTCATAATTTGATACCTGTTCCCTTTCTTCGATAAAGCCCATTTAAGACATTTATCGTATGATATATTACCTTAAAAAATCAATTTTGTCAATTTCAAACAGCAAAAAACGGTATTTTTCACTATAAATATGAAATTTTTTTATATTTTATTGTGTTATTTATTCGGATAAATTTTTTTATATACGTCAAAATCTTAACAGGGAATATCCCTGTTAAGATTTTGTATTTATTATGTTAAATCGTTGTTCCTTTCGCAATAGCCAACGGATAGCTTTCCTGTCCAATAAGCTTTCTGCCCTTTGTGATATGCACCTCTTTATCGAACACTACATGATCAAGGTCAACATTTTCTTCAATAATAGAGTCCTGCATAATAATTGAATTTTTAACAACTGCTCCTTTTTCAATTTTAACTCCTCTTGAAAGAACGCAGTTTATAACTTTTCCCTCAATTGTGCAGCCGTCTGAAATAAAGCTGTTTTCTACCTCCGCCTCAGCGCCGTATTTTGTCGGTGACTGATCCTTTGTCTTTGTATAAATCGGATTTTCACGGTTAAAGAGTTCATCTCTTATTTCAGCATTCAGGAAATTCATATTGTTTCTGTAATATGATTTAAGCGAATCAATCTTATCCGTATAGCCCGTGTATTCATAGCCGTACATACGAAGTCCGCCCATTTTCTTAACAAGCGCATCTTTTACAAAATCTCTGTCGCCCCTTGCGCTGCATTCGTCAACAATACTCTCAAGAAGGGCTTTTTCCATTACATATATGTCCATGCTTGCATTGGAAGTTTTAGGATAATACGGCTCAACTTCAATGTCCGTAACTCTCTTTTCCTCATCAAGCTCAAGCAGGGTAAATCTCGAAAGCTCTGCCTCCTCAACGCCCTTCATGTCCTTATAAACAACCGTAATATCCGATTGATTTTCAATATGTTCCTCAACAACAGCCGCGAAATCTATATTATATATACTGTTGCCCAGCGAAAGAATAACGTAAGTCTGACCGCTTCTGTGAATAAAATCGCTTATTCCCGCAAGCATATCAATATTGCCCTTGATTGTGCCGTAAGTCATTTTTTCAAGGTTCGGCGGCAATACGTTAAGTCCCCAATTTTTTCTGTCCAAATCCCACGGCTTACCGGATTTAATATGGTCCATAAGCGATGAATAGTTTGTTTCCGTCGCAACGCCTATGTTTGTTATTCCCGCGTTTGCCATATTTGAAAGGACAAAGTCGATAATTCTGTAACGTCCCGCAATAGGAAGCGCGCTGTTTGCTCTAATATCAGTAATCGGCGGTATTCTGTCTTCACTCGTCAGAATAATGCCCATAGTATCTCTTCTCATTATAAACCTCCCCTTTCTTAATCAGCTTCAACCATGCTGCCCTTGGCTATTTCAGCTCCATCCTTTACGACAGCGCCGCCCTCAATCAGCACAATTCCCTGAGTACACATTTTTGACGCGTACGGATTACTGTCGCTTTCGGTAAAGCCAATCTTTGCTCCGTCTCCAATAACAGCCTCAGCGCCGATAACCGTCTTTTCAATAACAACATCGTTTCCGATTTTTGCGCCCGGCATAACAACTGAATCCGTAATTGTAGTGCCTGAGCCTACTTCAACACCGCCGAATATAACCGAGTGGTTAATTGCGCCGTTTATTGAGCAGCCCTCCGTCACAGTTGAATTTATAATCTTCGCGCCCTTGCCTACATAATGCGGAGCAAGAGCCATATTTCTTGAATAAATACTCCAATTTCTGTCATTTATATCAAACTTCGGGGGATCGTCTATAAGATCCATATTTGCCTCCCAAAGGCTCTGGATTGTTCCGACGTCCTTCCAATATCCTTCAAATCTGTAGCTTACCATCTTTTCACCGTTTGCAAGCATTGCAGGAATAATATTCTTTCCGAAATCGTTATCTGACGCTGCATCTCTTTCGTCATCTGTCAGATATTTTTTCAAAATCTGATAATCGAAAATGTATATGCCCATTGACGCAAGGTTACTCTTCGGATTTTCGGGCTTTTCCTCAAATTCGACAATAGTACCCTCTTCGTTGACATTCATAATTCCGAAACGGCTCGCTTCCTCCCACGGCACGGGCATAACCGCAATTGTCGCGGCAGCTCCCGACTCCTTATGAGCCTTTAGCATCTCACCGTAATGCATTTTATAAATATGGTCACCCGACAAAATCAAAACATGGTTGGGGTTAAAGCCCTCCAAAAATCCTAAGTTCTGATAAATCGCATTTGCCGTACCCTTGTACCACTCTCCGGTCTTAGCGCTCTGATAGGGAGGCAATACATAAGCTCCGCCATGGCTTCTGTCTAAATCCCACGGATTTCCGTTTCCAATATAAGTATTAAGTTCAAGCGGCTGATATTGTGTCAGCACGCCTACTGTGTCAATTCCCGAATGAACACAGTTTGACAGCGGAAAGTCTATAATTCTGTATTTTCCGCCGAACGGTACTGCCGGCTTTGCAACATTTTTTGTCAATGCGCCGAGTCTTGAACCCTGTCCGCCTGCAAGTATCATAGCTACGCAGTCTTTTGATACCATAATATCATCTCCTATTTTACTTTAATAATTTATTTTTTTGCGGCAGACTTTTTAGCTGTCGTCTTTTTCGCTGCCGAAGCAGTCTTTTTCTTTGCCGTTGACGATTTTTTTACCGCCGCGGGCTTTTTCTTTATATACATAACCGAGCTTGCGTCCACGGAAACCTCGATTGTATAATCCATGTCAGAATACTGCATTTTCTTCGCCTTATATGTCTTTTTGACTATACGCTTTTCTCCGCCGTATTTTGCTGCGTTTGAATGAAGCACAACCTCATAATCTCCCGCAACCGGCACGCCTATTTTATAAATAGGTCTGTCAACAGGCGTAAAGTTCGCGACAACTATTACATTGTCCGCAGGGGTTTCACTCCTTCTTATATACGACAATACAGAATTTTCACTGTCAGCCTCATTTACCCATCTGAAACCGTCCCAGCTGTCATCACATTGCCAAAACGCCTTATTTTCCAGATAGAAGTGATTTAAGTCCTTAACAAACGCTTTTAACTTCTTATGCTTTTCAAGGTCAAGCAAATTCCATTCAAGCTGGTCGTCAAATCTCCATTCGAGGAATTGTCCGAATTCACTGCCCATAAATAAAAGCTTCTTGCCGGGCATTGACATATAATAGCCCAAAAGCGTCTTATAAGCATCAAATTTCTGCTCATAAGAGCCAAACATTTTGTCTATCAGCGAATGCTTGCCGTGAACCACCTCGTCATGTGAAAGCGGCAGAATGAAATTCTCGCTGTATGCATACATCATGACAAATGTGAGCAAGCCGTGATTGTCCTTTCTGAAATACGGGTCCATTGACGCATATCTCAATGTATCGTTCATCCAGCCCATGTTCCACTTGAAATTAAAGCCCAAGCCGTCGTTTTCGGGCGGCGCGGTAACAAGCGGCCATGCCGTGCTTTCCTCTGCAATCATGAGGAAATTCGGAAATTCCGTTCCCATGATTTTATTTAGCTTTTTAAAGAAATCAACCGCCTCTAAATTTCCGTTTCCTCCGTAAATATTCGCCGTCCATTCTCCGTCATTTCTGGAATAATCGCGATAGAGCATTGATGATACCGCGTCAACACGCAGTCCGTCAATGTGGTACTCGTCAGCCCAGAAATACGCTGATGAAATAAGGAACGAAACAACCTCGCTCTTTGAATAATCGAACACCATTGTTCCCCAATCCTTATGCTCGCCCATTCTCGGGTCGGCATATTCATAGGTCGGTGTTCCGTCGAACATTCTAAGTCCGTGAGCGTCACGCGGGAAATGCGCGGGAACCCAGTCCATTATAACTCCTATACCCGCCTTATGACACTTGTTAACAAAATATTTCAGTCCGTCCTGGTCGCCGTAACGCGAGGTGGCGGCAAAATATCCCGTCACCTGATAGCCCCACGAGCCGTCAAACGGATATTCCATAACAGGCATAATCTCGATATGTGTATATCCCATATCGGTCAGATACGGAACTATTGCGTCCGCAAATTCGCGGTAAGTATAGAAGCTGCCGTCCTCATGAATTTTCCACGAGCCTATATGACATTCGTAAATATTCATCGGAGCTTTTAAATTATTCTGTTTCCTTACTTTTTCATACCATGATTTGTCGCTCCACTTATATTTTGATATGTCCTTTACAACCGAAGCTGTTCCCGGTCTTAACTCCGCCTCAAACGCGTAGGGGTCAGCGCGGTAATAAGTGTTACCGTCTGTTGCCTGTATAGCGTATTTATACAGCGAACCTTCTTGAATATCTGTGAAAAAGCCGTACCACACTCCTGTGGTTGTAATTTTTGAAAGCGTTTTGTCAAAGCCATCCCAATTATTAAAATCGCCTACCACACGAACGCTTACTGCGTTGGGCGCCCATACAGCAAAACGCCACCCTTCCTGTCCGTCAACTTTAATCTTATGAGAGCCAAGCATCTTATATGATTTAAAGTTGTCGCCGGAATTAAAAAGATATGTTTGAAACTCGCTTATATCAGCCCAAGTTTGTTCTTTCGTCATCCGCATTCTCTCCTTCCGTTTGAACATATATAAATATATTCAATTTTACTGTATAATTGTACCATATTTCTTTTTGGTAGTAAAGTCCATATTATGAATAAATTTTCAAAAAATTTTTGGTTATTTTGCCGAAAATGCCAAATTTATCAACAAATATCGTATTTTTGTTGCATTTTATACATTTATTTTTCCGTTTCGCAGCTATGTTTATGTAATATTTTTAAAATAGCTTGACATTTTTATAAAAATGATATAAAATAGATTATGCTTAATATTCTTTAAAATAAGTTTTCTGTAAATTAGATATTATTATCTGTAAAGTTAGAATTTTATATGTAATCCAAATACTTAAAATGGAGCATCTTAAAATGGTCTGCTCCATAAGAAATTTGCATTACGGAACGGAGGGACTACCTGCAATCCTGTCCGCCGTTTACATGATACTTTTATGGAAAGCATTCATTTTAAGAAAGCCCCCGAGCAGGTAATTTGGTTTACTGCCATTAAAGAATGGGGGTCGTTACAATAGGTACTACAATTTTATACGCTATAATCGCGTTGATTATCGGCGGCGGCATAGGCGGATTTGTAGGATTTAAATCCGGCGTGTCGCACAGAAAGAAGATTGCCGAAGCAGAGCTTGGTTCAGCCGAGGCAAA
>CAYUSE010000080.1:5783-6801 GCA_964447095.1 uncultured Lachnospiraceae bacterium
AGTCTATTGTTTCCGATGCTGAAAAAACAGCAGACGCAAGAAAACGCGAATTGCTGCTTGAAGCAAAAGAGGAAAATCAGCGTTTGCGCGCGGACTTCGACAAGGAAGTAAAAGAACGCCGCGGCGAGCTTAACCGCATGGAGCGCAGACTTAACCAAAAAGAAGAAACATTAGACAAGAAAAATGATAATCTGGACAAGAAAAACCAGACGCTTGAGCAAAAAATCAAGCAAATGGAAGCAAAAGAACAGGAAATCGCAGAAATCAAAAAGCAGCAAATGGATGAGCTTGAAAAAATTTCAGGCATGACAAGAGATGAGGCTAAGGAGGTTCTCCTTAAAGACATCGAAAATCAGACAAGACATGACGCTGCAATCATGGTTAAAGAAATTGAGCAAGAGGCAAAAGAAAACGCAGAAGCAAATGCGAAGAAGATTGTGGCGCTTTCTATTCAGAAGGTTGCCGCAGATCACGTTGCCGAAACAACTGTTTCGGTTGTAAACTTGCCGAGTGATGAAATGAAGGGCAGAATTATCGGACGCGAAGGACGAAACATCAGAACGCTCGAAACACTTACCGGTGTTGATTTAATTATTGATGATACACCTGAGGCTGTAATAGTTTCAAGCTTTGACCCAATCCGACGCGAGATTGCAAGACTTGCTCTTGAAAAACTCATTGTTGACGGAAGAATTCATCCGGCAAGAATTGAAGAAACAGTTGAAAAATCTCGTAAAGAGGTTGAAGCCATTATCAAACAGGAGGGCGAAAGCGCTACGTTTGAAACCGGAGTTCACGGTCTGCATCCGGAGCTTATTAAACTTTTGGGTAAGCTCAAGTACCGTACAAGCTACGGTCAGAATGTCTTGAAGCATTCGATTGAGGTTTCGCACCTTGCCGGAGTTATGGCAGGCGAGCTTGGAACGGATATTACACTTGCAAAACGCGCAGGTCTGCTTCACGATATTGGTAAAGCCGTTGACCACGAGGTTGAAGGTTCTCACGTTACAATAGGCGC
>CAYUSE010000081.1:0-6177 GCA_964447095.1 uncultured Lachnospiraceae bacterium
CATATAAATTCAAGGAATATTCCGTAAAAAGCAGCGGATATAAATTATGCGCGTGTTTTGCCGTTGTTTGACTGCGATTTTTCGGTATATTCCGCCATATCGGCGCTAAGCGGAGAATAGTTCAAAATATCGTTATATGCCGCAAGTTCCTCGCTTGTATGCGGAGCCTGCGATATTAAGCCGGTACATTCCGTTACGGACACAGCGTTTTCTATATCAAAATCAAACATATCTGCCGAATATTTTTTGTTATTTTTGTTCATAATCAAACCTCCTATGATATTAGTATTGCCGCAGTAATTGTCGATATGTTCGGAAGATGTTTGAATATTTGACAATTTATTATTTTTGTGTTAAAATAATTATAATATATGCCCTTGTAGTTAAGTGGATATAACAAGCCCCTCCTAAGGGTTAGTCATCGGTTCGACTCCGGTCAGGGGTGCCAAAAAACACCGACAATTTCATATATGAAAATGTCTGTGTTTATTTTACAAAATTTTATGCAGAATAAAAAATTCAGAGAGGTATAAAAGTAATAGAGGGAAGAAAATATATCAATTAAAGAAATATGTCAGCCAAAATTGTTTTCAGTGTTCAAAATGGACGGAATGAATTTTAGTTAAAAAGAAAGGAATAAAAATTATGAGAATAGCAGTAACATACGAGAATGGGAATGTTTTCCAGCATTTCGGTCATACCGAAAATTTTAAAATCTATGACATTGATAACGGAGAGATAAAGGGAAGTGAAGTTGTTCCCACAAACGGCAGTGGGCATGGAGCTCTTGCAGGATTTCTTGCAATTCATAATGTTGATACGTTAATTTGCGGCGGAATTGGCGGCGGTGCTCAAAATGCGCTTGCTGAAGCGGGTATTAAGCTGTATGGCGGCGTAAGCGGCAACGCTGATGGGGCTGTACAGGAGTTTCTTAATGGAACTCTAAGTTTTAATCCTGATGTACAGTGTAATCATCATGGTCATGAGCACTCAAGTCATGAGCATAAATGTGGTGAGCATGGCTGCGGAAACCATACCTGTAATCATTAAGTATTGCAGATAAAAGCAGATAACCGCGGTGAACTGCGGTTATTTTTATTTCAGCTGTATCTAAAAATGCCATTGATTCAAAGAATAATATAGGTAACAAACACAAATCCAAGTAATATAAATCACTCATTATTATAATTAGACTTAAAAAACAGGCAAAATCGAACCAATATCTTCAATTTTGCCTGTTTTTAACGGAATTATTTCAACGCCATGATTTTTGCAAAAGTCGTGTATTATATTACAATCAGGATGAGTTTTTAAATCTCCGTTTATTGCAAGCATATTTTTAGCAATGAGCCCTGATGCGCCTCCTATAAATCCATAAGACATTCCCGGCAAATCGATATGTCCTTCAGATATTTTCAAAACATCGATTTTATTTTCAACAGCTTTATTATATATTCCTTGGTCAGCTGTTATGATAGCATTTTCAGAAATTATACATACACTGCATTTTGCATAGCCTTGATTTACGTTTAGAATTTTCTTTTTTGACTTACGATATGTTTCAAGAATTTCTATCGCAGTACAAGCAGTATTGCAAATTACAAAATTTCCAAAAGCCGCAGTATTATAAACAACATCATCCGGATATTTACCGGATAACAATTGTGAGCCTTTAATAAACTTAGCCTGAGGCAAAAGTCTTTTAAAATGATTATAAGCTTCGGGCGCGACAATGAATAAATTATTTCCGATGTGATGTATCATCATATCAGGATGAGCGCATACGGCATCATATAATGAATGAATTTTGCATGAAAAAAACACCTCAATTCCCATCTGCTTGAGAGTTTTTATTGATTGTTTTGAAATTCTGTAATCAACAATTATGCCACTCGCACGTATGTTCGGGATATTCGGATTTTTTAAAAATTTCATAAATATCCTTTCTAGTTTACATAAAACAATTATGGTAAACCATTCTTTTTTGTTTATAGTGAATTATAAAATATTAAGTTATGGTTAATTTAGCATGTAATACAATCATTTAAAAATTTAAGAGCTATATTTGCCATCAGTTCCGAACCAATTATCAAAGCGTTCTCATCAGCCTTGAATTTCGGGCTGTGTATAGGATAGATAGCGTCAATATCCTTATTCCCTACCCCAAGCTTAAAATATGACGCTGGGACTATCTCGCCGAAATATGCAAAATCATCACCTGCCATTGATGCTTCAGCAAGGTTAGTTATGCCTAAATGCATATCTTCTGCGCATCGTCTTACTATTTCATTCATTTCATGATTATTTATAACGGGCGGAAAAAGCACATTGAAATTAAAATCAATAGTGGCTCCCATATTTTTTGCAGTATTTTCTGCAATATCATTGAGTAATTCGACAAGCTTTTTTCTTGTGACGGGATCAAGAGACCGGGCTGTTCCTGTAATTACGGCTGTATCGGGAATTGCATTGCGGCAGCTTCCGCCATTAAACGAGCAAATTGTGATCACGCACGGTAGATTATATTCGTATGCAAGCGTATGATATTTTTCTAAAATTGCTGAACCGACTGACAACGGATTTACGCATTCTTCAGGATGAGCGCCGTGACCGCCCACGCCGTGAATTATAATTTCAAAATCATCCGGTGATGCCATAATGGAACCGTCTTTGATTTGAATATTTCCGACCTCTTCAAGCGGCTCAACATGAAGCGCAAATGCCGCATCAACATGCGGATTTTCCATAATTCCCTCATTTATCATAGGCAATGCGCCGCCTGCGCCTTCTTCGGCAGGCTGAAAAATAAGCTTTATGTTTCCGCAGATTTCCGATTTTTTTTCATTTAAAATTTTAGCCGCGCCCAAAAGGCACGCCGTGTGGATATCATGTCCGCAGGCATGCATAAATCCTTCATGCTCTGATGTAAAATCAACTCCGCTTTCTTCTTTTATCGGCAATCCGTCCATATCAGCACGTAAAAGAACTGTTTTACCCGGCTTTTCGCCTTTAATAAGCGCGCATACGCCTGTTTTTGCTTTTATTTCAAACGGTATATTGTATTCTGAAAGTTTTTTTTGAATGAATGCCGAAGTTTTAAATTCCACGAAATCTGTTTCGGGTATTTTATGAAGCTCACGTCTTATTGCAATAAGATCTTCTTTAAATTCCGATGTCATTTTATCATCTCCTCAAATTCGTACTCTGTAATAACCGCAACTCCAAGCTGACGTGCTTTATCAAGCTTACTGCCGGCTTCTTCTCCGGCTAAAACATAATCGGTCTTTTTTGATACGCTTGACGAGGTTTTCCCTCCGTAGCTTTCAATAATTTTTGATGCGTCAGAACGCTTATATTTTGAAAGTGTTCCTGTCAAAACAAAGATTTTTCCGTCAAAACGATTTTCAATAAGCTGATTTTGGCTGTCGTCAATGCAGTTTAGTCCCGCATTTTCGAGCTTTTCTATAAATTTGATATTTTGAGGCTCCTGAAAAAATTTTACAACTGAAATAGCCATTTTTTCGCCTATATCATCAATTTGAGTTAAATCTTCGACCGATGCATTTCTGAGATTATCCAATGTTTTGTAGGTTTTTGATAAACTTTTTGCGGCTTTTTCACCGATATGACGTATGCCGAATGCATTTATAAGCCGATACAGCGGATTTGTTTTTGATTTTTCAAGAGAATTTATAAGATTTTGAGCCGATTTTTCACCCATTTTATCCATGTCGGCAATATCTTCGGCATCAACATAATATAAGTCAGCGGCTGTTTCAATCAAGCCTCTGTCAAGCATTTGTTCAATAATTGAGGGTCCCAAACCGTCAATATTCATTGCATTTCGTGACACAAAATGAATAATATTCCTAAATCTCTGCGCGGGACAATTTACGCCCGTACACCTGTACGCCGCCTCGCCCTCTTCGCGGACAACCTCCGCGCCGCATTCAAGGCAATGCTCAGGCATTTGAAATTCAATTTCCTCACCCGAGCGTTCCTCGGTAATCACTTCTACAACGGCGGGAATAATATCGCCCGCCTTTTCAATCACTACCGTATCCCCTATTCTGATGTCCTTTTCACGAATATAATCAAGGTTATGAAGCGTCGCGCGCGATACGTTCGAGCCCGCAATACGCACAGTGTCAAGTATTGCGAGCGGCGTAAGAACGCCTGTCCTGCCGACCTGAATTCTTATGTCCCTGATTACTGTTGTCTGACGCTCGGCAGGATATTTATAGGCAATCGCCCAGCGCGGAAATTTTGCGGTAACGCCAAGCTCACGGCGCGCCTCAAAATCATTGACCTTGATAACCGCTCCGTCAATATCAAAATATAAATTTCCGCGTTCCTCGCCTATTTCCAAAATTCTGTCAAAACATTCGTCAACCGATTTGAAAACGTCATCATTTAATATGGTTTTAAAGCCCTGTTCCTTTAAGAAACGAAGTCCTTCAATATGAGAATGGATTTCTCTGCCCTCAATCTGCTGAATATTAAATACAAAAATATCAAGCCCGCGTTTTGCGGCTATTTTCGGGTCAAGCTGCCTTAAAGAGCCCGCCGCGGCATTTCTGGGATTTGCGAACAGCGGCTGCTCGGTAGCTTCAAGCATATCGTTTATTTTATTAAAATTATCACGCGACAAAAACACCTCGCCGCGAACCTCCAAAAACGGAATATTATCCTTTAATTTAAGCGGAATTGTGCGTATTGTTTTCAGATTTTCCGTCACATCCTCGCCTGTTACGCCGTCACCCCGCGTTGAACCGCGCGTAAATTCGCCGTTTACGTATTCAAGCGACACAGACAGTCCGTCAATTTTATGTTCTACAACATATTCGGGATTTGGCACAACTTCTCTTACGCGCCTGTCAAAATCAAGAATTTCTTCCTTGGAAAACGCTTTTTGCAGGCTTTGCATCGCGACATTATGCACGACCTCGGGAAATCCCGATACAGCCTCGCCGCCCACGCGCGATGTGGGAGAATTCGGCTTTTTATACTGAGGATATTCCTCTTCAAGCTTTTCAAGCTCAACAAGAAGCGCGTCAAATTCAAAGTCCGATATTTCAGGGCTGTCTTCTACATAATATTTGTGATTATGATAATTTAAAAGTTCCGTTAATTCGTTAATTCTTTTTTCAGCATTTTCCATGAAATTCAGCCTTTCTATTCGGCGGCGACATTCATTTGACCGCTGCCGTAGTATTTTGGTACATTGCCTATAATAACAGTGTCAATTACGGGCACATCTGTATTTATTGTTTCACATTCGTTTAACATATATCCCGAATAGCGCATCTGTACGTCAACATTTATTGAAAGCGTGTGCCGAACCTGGTTTATTCCCGCGCTCTCAAAGCTTTCCTTATAATTTGTGTTTACTATCGCAGCGGGCCGTATATATACGGGAATTTTTGGCCCCGCTCCCGATAAAAGATACAGCTTTGACGCGCTTCCCAAGGGAATATAAATTTTTGTTCTGCATTTTTCGGCAATGTCCTTTTGTATTTTTGTCGTAAGCTCAGATTTGAGCTTATTGATTTTTACAATATCCGTTCCCACGGAGGTTACCGCGCTGTCGTCATGCGTTACGGCAGTTTCTGAATAATCGCTGTTTGACAAGATTTCATTGACCGTGTTTTCTATAATATCTGTCACCATAGTATTTGCGTATGAATGAGCCTCCGTTACAAACGACGGCTGCATACGCTTTGCTATAACTGTTGAAATTATAACGCATACAGATATTATCCCGATTATAACAAGCTTTCCGCCTGTATTATTATGACGTTTTCTAAGCCGCATACAATCACCCTCTTTAGGCTATAGTATGCAAAAGCCCGATTTTAAGTGATTATTCGCTTTCCAGAATTTTTTTGATATATTGTCCTGTATACGAAGCTTTGACCTTTGCCACTTCCTCGGGCGTGCCCGATGCGACAACCGTTCCGCCGTTATCGCCGCCCTCAGGACCTAAATCTATAATATAATCGGCGGTTTTTATAACATCAAGATTATGTTCGATTACAATAACGGAATTCCCGCCCTCTACAAGCTCGTTTAAAACCTCAATCAGCTTATGAACGTCAGCCGTATGAAGTCCCGTCGTCGGTTCGTCAAGAATATAAATTGTTTTTCCCGTGCTCCGCTTTGCAAGCTCCGTTGACA
>CAYUSE010000081.1:6187-6782 GCA_964447095.1 uncultured Lachnospiraceae bacterium
CTGTGCTTCACCGCCCGAAAGCGTAGTTGAGCTTTGTCCGAGCTTTACATAACCAAGTCCCACTTCCTGAAGAGTTTGAAGCTTGCGGCTGATTTTCGGAAGATTTTCAAAAAATACTACCGCCTCGTCAATGGTCATATCGAGCACTTCGTATATATTTTTACCCTTGTATTTAACTTCAAGAGTTTCGCGGTTGTAGCGTTTACCCTTACAAACCTCGCACGGTACATAAACATCTGACAGAAAGTGCATTTCAATCTTCTTGATACCGTCGCCCGAGCAAGCCTCGCACCGTCCGCCTTTTACGTTAAAGCTGAACCGCCCCGATTTGTAGCCGCGGATTTTAGCCTCGTTTGTTGACGCAAATACCTCGCGTATATCGTTAAAAACATTCGTGTATGTCGCAGGATTTGAACGCGGCGTGCGTCCTATCGGCGACTGGCTGATGTCTATAATCTTATCAAGCTGCTCAATACCCCTAATTTCCTTATGCGCCCCGGGATGAGTATGCGCGCGGTTTAAATCGTGAGCAAGACGCTTATATAAAATCTCGTTTACAAGCGAGGACTTACCCGAGCCCGAAACGCCCGTAACA
>CAYUSE010000082.1:0-6734 GCA_964447095.1 uncultured Lachnospiraceae bacterium
ATGATTTTACAGATTTCTGACAGCATAGTAATCCCATGATTTATGTGAGGAATATATTATTGATTTCAGGATATACGGAGTTTATTTGTTACCTATCTGTAAAAGATGACTCACTTTTCCTAAAAAATGTGTGAAATGTCCGTATATTCTGCAATGAGTGATATGTTAATTATTCCGTAGGAGTGAAATACAATGTATATAGGAATAGATTTAGGCGGAACAAACATCGCTGCAGGTGTGGTAGACGAAGCAGGAAAGATTATATATAAATCATCGGTTTCGACCTTGGCTCAAAGACCGATTGAGGAAATTGTCGAGGATATGGCGAATTTGTGCGTTGATATAGTGGACGGTGCAAACTGTTCAATAGCCGATATTGAAGCTGTCGGAATCGGTTGTCCGGGAACGGTTGATAATAAAAACGGAATTGTTGCGTATGCTTGTAATATTCGTATGCAGAATACGAAGTTAGGGGCAATGCTTGAAAAGAAGCTCGGTAAGTCTGTAAATTTAGAAAATGATGCAAATGCGGCGGCATTGGGAGAATATGCAGTAAACGGTGATAATGCCGACAGCTTTGTACTGATTACACTTGGTACGGGAGTAGGCGGCGGAGTTATTATAGACGGCAAGCCATATCGTGGATTTAACTGTGCAGGCGGCGAGCTTGGACATATCATAATTAATGCAAATGGAGATGAGATTTGCTCCTGCGGAATTAAAGGCTGCTGGGAATCATATGCGTCAGTCACAGCTCTTATACGACAGACAAAACAAGCAATGCAGTCTGACAGCAGTTCTATGATGCACAAATGGGTACAAGAGAATGGCGAGGTGTCGGGAAGAACCGCATTCGATTGTGCAAAAATGGGCGATAAGACAGCCACGGCAGTAGTTGAGCAGTATATCCGATATGTAAGCTATGGACTAATCTCTATATTGAATATATTTCAGCCGAGTAAAATTCTGATTGGCGGCGGAATATCCAAAGAGGGAGATTATTTGCTCAATCCACTTCGTGAATATGTCTATGCAGGGGACTATAACAAATATCGAGAGAAAACAAAAATAGAAGCTGCGACGTTGTTTAATGACGCAGGAATTATAGGCGCGGCGTTAAGCGCAAAGCTGCACAGATGATTATGGAGGAAGTTACTGATGTTAAAGAAAATCGAGGAATTTCAAAAACATCTTATTTTGGAGGGAAAGACTAAAGCGACAGTTGATAAGTATGTTCACGATGTGACAGCATTTGTTAAATGGCTGGACGGACGCCGTATGAGTAAGGCTGCTGTTGAAAAAATAATACTTTTATTAGAGTAAGAATAAGCAGAAATAAAATTTATCGCTCAACAATTAAAAATGAACGATAGAATAAGCGATAACGCAGAGAATAATCAGTAAAATCTTGACAAGTACAGCGAAATAAAGCATAATTAACTTGGAAGTAAATAAACTCAGAGTTAATTATTCGTCTTATACGGACGCAGGCGTGTTGGAAAAACGACATTGTTAAAAGAGTTTTGCAAAAGTAAAAAAGCAATATTTTATTCGGCAGAGCAGAGTAATGAAAAGATAAATCTTGAAAAATTTTCCGAGTTGGTTTTTGACTTTTTCAATGAAACAACGCTTGAGCCGTTTTCCTCGTGGGAAAATGCATTGAAATACATTAACGACAGGCAATCTAAGGAGCGTCTGATTTTGGTGTTTGATGAATTTCCATATTTAGCAAATCGTAATAAGGCGATATTATCTGTTTTTCAGCATTTGATAGACCATACGCTTCAATACGGAAAGTTATTCATAATCCTTTGCGGAAGCTATATGGGTTTTATGGAAAAGGAGGTTTTGGGAGCAAAAAGTCCGCTGTTTGGCAGACGCACAGCCCAGCTTCATATGAAGTCCTTTGACTATAGTACGAGTATAAAATTTCTTAATGGTTTTCCCCAAGAGGAAAAACTGATGCTGTATGGGGCTTTCGGAGGAACAGCAATGTATTTGCAGCAGATTAGTCAAAATAAAACTTTAGAAGAAAATATAAAAGATATTTTTCTGGAACCGACAGGATACTTGTATGAAGAACCGTTGCTTCTGCTAAGACAAGAGGTGCAGGAACCGGGTGTATACAGCGCTATTATAGAGGCAATTGCAGGCGGCGCATCAAAGGCAAATGAGATAGCGACAAAAACAGGAGAAAATTCAGCAAAGTGCTTGAAGTATATAAAAACGCTTACCGAATTGGGAATTATATATAAGGAAACCACGTTTGGCGCAAAAGACTCATCACGAAAAACGCTATACCGTATTTCTGATTTTATGTTTAGATTTTGGTATCGTTATGTTTCGGAAAATAAAACATTACTTGAAACAGACGCGCAGGATATTGTTTGGCAAAGAAAAATTATGCCGGATTACAGTAATTATATGGGCTTGGTTTTTGAAAGCGTATGCAAAGATTATTTGCTTAATAGAAATATGCGGGGAGAGCTGCCTATACTATTTACAGAAATAGGTCGCTGGTGGGGTACTGACTCAAAAACACATCAGCAGGTTGAGCTTGATTTAATTGCAAAGGATAAAAACGATTTCTTGATATGTTTTATTTTCAAAATCCGGATTTACACAAGCGGTTATCGATGAAGCAAGCAGAGATGAAAATATTATATTGGTTAATCTGAATGATATAGTAGATTGATTGGTTGGATTGAAAAAGAAAAAATAATTTATACAAATTTTGGCGTTATGATATTGATTTCATAACGCCATTTAATTATTATAGACAGAATGAATTTTTGTTAAACAGATTTTGCGATGCTGAATTTACGCAGCTTGTTCATTTGGAGAGGTAGTTTGCTGCGTTTATTATATTCGTGCAACATGGCTTCTGCATAACCCATAGAACCGTTTCCGCGTTCTTTTCCGCTTCGTGAGATTTCTTTAATTGACTTAACTCCTAATTTTTCTTTAAAAGTGTCGTCTTTTATTAAATCACCAAATGCTGCAATAATATGTGCAACGCCGCTTAAAATATTACGGCTTAGGGAGTTATAGTCGCCCTCCCATGTACCGATGCAGAGCATAAGAACGCGGTCTAAAATATGAAATCCATATTTATCATAAATATTTTCCAAAGCATTTACTGCACAAATGCCTCTTGGACTTTTATTGTGCGTTATACGCAATCCGTAAGATTCAACTAATCCTTTTATAAGCAAATGCTTATCGCTGCCCTCTTCTACATGAGCCATAAAAATTTCATAGGGCTGAAGAGGTTTTACATGTTTCATTTGATTAGCAAAAATACCAGCCTCCTGTTCGTATTCAAGGTCGTCATAGACCATACACCATACGGGAGTTTCACGGGAATTGGAAACCATTGCCACAATTTCTATTGTATGCTGACCGTTAAAGACATAATTTATTCCATTGCGGCGGCTTACTTTGACTGGATTTATCTGACATATATCAAAGTCCTTTACAGCACGTTGAATATGTAAAACAGATAGGTTTCTTTGATATTCTTGATTTGATACAAGGTTTTTTATTGGTATTAACTCAAATTTAACATTTGGTACAAATTCCTGAAATTCATTCATTACGCGTTTCCTCCAAATTTCGTAGTATTTCTATAATAAGATAGTGTAAATCAGTTAACTGCGTTTGTAAAGTTTTGGTTGTATTTTCTGAGATTATGGTTAAATCTGATGAAGATATTGCTTTTTTAATTGAATCAATCCAAGATGGTATAGTGAAGGATAGGCTGGCTATCATAGCGTTAGGGTCATATTTGGGCATTTGTTTTATTAAGGCATCATTTTTTGGTACAAGTACGTTATTCTTGCCGACAATATCATCAGTTATAGTTGTATATCCTGCTAATTTAAAGAATTTTTCTGAAAAGAGAAATTTTAAATAACTTATATCTTTATCTTCCATTTTAGATAGTTGTATAATATTTTCACCGGGTATTTTTTCAATACCGCGCAAAATTCCATTTACGGAAATGGATGTTCCATTGCTGAGAATATCAATAGAGCGTGCAAATAAATCGTATTTTATTACAGATGAACCGGAAACACTATATTTTTTCCCAACATTATAGGCAATGCCTTGACAATTTTGATAAGAATCGGCTTTTAATATTTGCCAAGGTGGTTTATATGCCGGATGTTCTTTTTTGTTAATGACTAATTGAGCTCTGTATATTTTGCCGATAAGATATTTTTTGGCTTCATAAAAATGAGAGCGCATTTTCAGTTGATTTTCGCAAAGTGCTATAATAGCCTCTTCAATTGATTTATATAAAGTTGAGTTAATATCATTATGCAGATGTTTATTATTTTCTAAATTGAACGCATAAATGTAAGGTTTAAGCAATTTTACAATAGCTTCTTTTCGTTCGATAAATCTACTCATTATTGCTTCTCCTGTTTCTATCAGTAACTGCCAGGGAACTATTCATTCGGAATTTTATAATATTCAAATGAGTAATAAATTCTCCGGTCATTCTATATGTTTTATTCTTAACCCATACAGGGTTAATTTTATGGAGATTATTTGTAAGAGCGTAACTGCAAATTTTTAACGATTTTCGTGCTTCAGTAAAAATATCTTTATTTACATGGTGAGCCAAATGGTCAGATTCAAAACTGCGGCATAGAACAATGGTCTTCTCTGCAGGATTAACTAAAATTTGTATATATTCGGGATTTCCCAAAAGGCGAAGAGTATTTTTATGTATCATTATTAATGAATTTTTTACATTGATAGATATTGTAGGTTTTGATATATGTGATTTTGTCATTTTATAATTCTCCTATTTCTATTTGTGCCGATTGGTAATTTGTATTTTGATTAGCATTTTTATTGGTATCATGTAACCCAAAGACGGCATAGCCTTCAACAATATTTATTTGGAGAGATTTTTTATGTTCTGTAAAGGGTATACCGAACTGGTCTTTCCAGCTTTCAGGATATATGGGGATACGAGATGTTTGAAGTTTATTATCTTTATTAATAACTCGAGGAAATATTTCAGCGGTTTTTAGGTCAAAAACAAATAATAATTCACTATTGGTTTGAATTAGCTTACCAAGTAATTTATAACGATAATCCGGATTCCAATCCATTAATTGCATTATTTTAGCAAAAAATATACGGCATGTTATCTGTTTGGGACGTCGTTTTTTACAGTTTGAACACCAGCAAAAAGAGTCCTTTTCTTCTTCGCGGCAGGGCCTTACAACAAGTCTTTTTTCAGATGGATTAACAAGTATATGCACAAAGTCTATATGAGGTATCTTATTTAAACAAGCTGAATTAACATATATTTTGTAATTATTAAAGGTTATTGACGGTTCTTTTATATGTGCAAAAAATTCGCCCCTTACAACTTGATAACCATTATAAGAAAAGTCTTTACATTCAATAATATTATCCATTTTCTGTTTCCTTTTTTATTTGAGTAATTGTTTCTTTTATTTTATCATCTATATATTTTTTATTGGATATAGATGGCATTTCTTTATCTGCAAATGAAGCGCCTTCACTATCAGCCTCCCATATTCCGCTGCTAATAAAATTTTCTAACTCTTTGGTCTGAGCGTGTGTATAAAAATTATTGCCAAAGCCATGTATCCATTCTGTTGGATAACCAATAATACTTTTCCCAGAGACAGATATGGAATTACTGACACTTTGATGTTCATTATAGTTTTTTGGGATTAAACTTTCGGCATCCTCCATGTCAAAAATAATAACGGGCATATTGTTTCGAATATAATATGTGCCATATACTCTATATTTCAGCAAGAGATTCCATTCAAGTATTTCGTAAATTGTTTCTAAAAAAGCAGCCCCGCTGACAGCTCTGTAAATTATTGAGCCGTCTTTTCGCTTTGACCATCTGACTGATAGCTGTTTATCTTTTTCAGAAGGACGAACAGCAAAAAGTTTTTTCTGAGGGAGAATAAGCATTTCTATATATGGTATAGAATTAAATTTTTTTATACAGCCGCTGCTAAAAGCGATATTTTTACTTGACATTGTCATAAACACCTTTCCCGAGGTATTAAAAAATTGTGTTCTCGCTATTTCATATCCGCGAAAATCAAATTCACCTTTAGGAAGTTTAATGTTGAGTTCTTTTTCTATGGGATATTCATTTTCTGCAATACTTTCTGACGCAAGAATATAGTCCTTTGCCCGAAAGCCTCCCCAATGTGGATGTATAGTTACAAAACCTTTAAGGACACCGTTGTTTATAACTTTTAACTCCGGCATAATTCTTTTGTTTCCGTATTTTGCATTATTGATAAAATGCTGCACAGCAATAAAATCATCTCGTGAAATTATTGCTTCATGATTATCCTTATAATAATACTGATTTCTGTTTTGTTTGTTTTTCTTTGCTTTATGGTCAAGATAATCGGGAGTCCATGTCTTTCTGGCTCGAACGTCTCCGCAATAACGTTCATTCTGTAAAATACCCAATATTGACCCGGGAGCCCATTTGATATTCTCTTTTTTTGTTTTACAGCCAAGATTAGTAAGAGTGTCGGCAATTTGAATACATGTATAGCCATATAAATACATAAAGAAAATCAAGCGTATAATACTTGCTTCACTGTCGTTTATAATAAGTTGACCATCTTCATCTTTGTCGTACCCTAAAAGAGGAGGTGTAAGAAAAATGCCGCGTCTGAAACGCATTTCTATTGATGCATTCATAACTT
>CAYUSE010000083.1:0-6626 GCA_964447095.1 uncultured Lachnospiraceae bacterium
CTTGTCCGCCATTTGGAGCGTCAGTTCCTCATAGCCGCTCTCGCCGGGGAGTGTAAATCCGCCTTTTGTTTTTCCCATATATATCTCTCTCCTTTACAATATTTACTTAATAATAAAATTGTATCACAAAAAAAGGAAAATGTAAACAAAAAAATGTGTTGATTTTTTATATTTTTTGTGCTATAATAAATATTGCCAAACATAATTAAATATTTATTATATCTATAAACATTTTTTTGTATTTTTTGATAAAAATGCGTTCTCTGATTTACCTGTTTATAGATTTTTGATAAATATTTGGTTGTGTTTGGCGACACTTCAGGGTTACGTGTTTTTTATGCGTCACTCTGATGTGGCGCATTTTTTATTGGAAGGAGGATAGTACATAAAAAAACGCAAATTGTTTAATGCTGCCGCTCGGTTAATGTCACAAAATTAAAAACAACCTGCCACTCGGCAGGTTGTTTTTTAGGTAGCCCCTCTGTTATTCTTTATCATTTATCATCTGATTTATTGCCGGTATTTCATTTGTTACAACGTAATCCACGCCGTAATTCATAAACTGCTGCGCTTCCTCCGCCGTATCAAGCGACCAGACGCCGCAGTAAATCCCCTGATTATGCAGCTCCTTTACAACCTCCTCCGTAACAACGGGGAAATTATATAAAATGCCTCTGTTTCCGTCAAGCTGAGAAATCAAATCAAGATAAAATGTATATTCCTGATTTGAATAACCTATGACCATAAGCGGAATAGTGTTATTAAGCTCACGCACTTTTACCAAATCCTCTATTCCGCCCGTAATAATGCATCTGTCCTGCAGTCCGCTGTCATAAACAGTCTGCAAAAAGCCCTCGTAATTCTGTATTTTTTTAATCTCAATAACAGGCACACAGTTATAAATCACGCAAGTATTGAGATATTCTATCATAGTAGGAATATGCAAATTATAATACTGTCCTATATTGTTTCCGGCGTCAATTGTCATTTCCATAAGCTGGCTGTATGTGTACGCGCCGATTTCTCCGTCGCCGTCCGTTGTACGGTCTATGGTATCATCATGCATACACATAAACACGCCGTCCGCGCTCTCGGAGACATCCGTCTCTATTCCCCAAAATCCATGCTTTCCCGCAAGTTCAAACGCAGGGACGGTATTTTCGGGCGCAACATTTGAATATCCCCTGTGCGCGACAAAACGCTGGATATTTGTGCCGAAAAGCGGTTCGGCGCTTACCGTGTACACTTTATCCTCCGACGGCATGTCCGCCTTTGCTTTATTCGGATTTATTTTGTCAGCAGTCACTCCGCCGATAAAAAACGCAATCGCAAGCAGCCATAATATTTTTCGCACTTGCCGATGCCCCCAATCTGTAAAATACCCCTAAAATGATTATCTTGTAGTTATTATAACCGCTTGTCTGTCGCCGTCCCAATCCACCGAAAAGCCTACAATATCAGCTAAATCACGTATTTTGAAATACGTTGAGCCGTTTATGTTATAAGCAGTCATTTTAACCTTTTCACCATCCGCATAAATCGGAGCGCTGTTTTCTTCCACATTTATCATCGGAGCATGTTCAAAATCAAGCTCTCCTCCGACAACGACATATTTTATTCCCGTAAGAATAGAAATCGCGTTTAAACTCGTATCCCATTCAACATTAAATTTCGAGCCTGTTGTTCTCAAAAGCATAGCCACGTCACGGATTTTATAGTAATTTGAATTATCCACCGTATATCCTGCAACCTCGGCTTCTCTGTCGTTTACAATCAATCTTGCGCCCGATTTTGACGCTGTAAGACTGTTTACCTTTTCATAGCTGTTTACAAATTCTTCTATTTTTGTTCTGTTGGGATAATTATTCGTCATAAAATTGTTGTTAAACATGTCCGCATAAGGAACAGTAGGATACGGGCTTACGTCCGCTTTATCGATTTTAGTGGCTTTAAGCTCCGTTCCTTCAAGCTCCAGCTTATAGAAGTTTATAACGGCGCTGTAGCGCGGAATTTCACGTCCGACAAATATGTATCTTCCTTCTTTGTCGTAAACCGTTATATCCTCAAGGCACGTGCCTATTATATTTGACGGCACTTCAATCTGAACAATCGAATTTCCCGACATTGTAAAGCCCGACGATATTCCTCCGTCCGCGCTGTTTTTTATAACAAACGCTTCAGGAACACCGTTGCGGTCAATATCGGTTAAAACCACATCAGTGTATGACGGGTCGCTTGACATCACCTTCATAAGTCTTGTTACAAACGCGTCTCTCCAGCTTTCCGCGGCAAACGCCTGCGGAACCGAGACTGCAAGCGACATCACAGCCGCCGTTATAAATGAAACTGTTTTTTTCATATATATTTCCTTTCGTTTACAAATGCTCCGTTATGTTTGACAAATTATCAATTTTAAAATATACTTGTATTATACTAAATATTTTTCAAATTGTCAAATATTGATTAGTAATATTTCTTCGAGGAAATAAATTGATGTCAAACAGAAATTTATCTTCTCTATAATGATAGGAAAGGCTGGGTTTATTATGAAATACAGGACACTTGCGGGAGAACAGGTTTCGGTTTTGGGCTTCGGCTGCATGCGCTTTCCGCTTACAGAGGCAGGCAATCCGGCAGCGATAGACGAGGAAAAATCCATCGCTATGATACGCCGCGCAATAGAAAACGGCGTGAATTATTTTGATTCGGCTTATGTATATCACGACGGTAAGAGCGAGGAGTTTCTCGCGAAGGCTATAGGCGATTGCCGAAACAAAGTTAAAATCGCGACAAAATGCCCCACATGGCACATAAAGAGCGAAGAGGATTTTGACCGTCTTCTTGATGAACAGCTAAAGCGTCTTAATACCGATTATATTGATTACTATTTAATGCATGCGCTCGATAAACAGCGTTTTTCGGAGATTGTCGAGAAATTCGGCATTATCGAGAAGCTTAACAAGGCAAAGGCTGAGGGTAAAATACATCATATCGGATTTTCATTCCATGACGACCTTGAAACCTTCAGGAAAATCATAGACGCAAATCCCGCATGGGAGTTCTGTCAGATACAGCTAAACTACATAAACACCGAATATCAGGCAGGGCTGGAGGGCTTGGAATACGCTCACTCAAAAGGTCTGGACGTAATCATCATGGAGCCGCTTTTGGGCGGAAAGCTTGCAAACCCGTCGCCGCAAGTGGCTAAAATGCTGTCTGGCGAAAAATCCCCCGTTGAATGGGCTATGGATTTCATTTGGAACAGAAAAGAAATCAGTCTGCTTTTGAGCGGCATGGGCGCAATGGAACAGGTTACGGCAAATATCGGCTATGCAGGCAAGGCGGAGGTTGGTATGCTGTCGGAAGATGACCTCAAAATGCTGCGAGCCGCAAAAGAAGTTTATGACGTTATGGCTCTTGTGCCATGCACAAAATGCGCATACTGCATGCCGTGTCCCTTCGGACTTGACATTCCAAAAATATTTGAAGCATATAACATGACGGCAAGCTGTACAGGCAGTGAAGCTCGTGATTTTTATAATACAATTAAGACAACTGCCGAAAAATGCAGAAAATGCAAAAAATGTGAACAGGTTTGTCCTCAGGGAATAAAAATCAGTCAGCTAATGACAAAAATTACGGAAATTTTTAAATAGTTATAGGAGAAATCAATGGTTTTTTCAAGCCTGATGTTTGTATGTATATTTTTACCGATTACTCTTATTGCATACAATCTGTCAAAGAATATAACATATAAAAATATAATTCTTGTTGCAATGTCGCTCATTTTTTACGCATGGGGAGAGCCTGTATGGGTAATATTGCTCCTTATAAGCGCGGCAACGGACTATATACACGGTCTTATTATCGACCGTCATTACGCGACGCCGATTGCAGCGGCGGCGCTTGTCAGTTCGCTTATTATAAATCTGGGTATGCTTTTTGTTTTTAAATACTCAGGATTTTTGACTGAAAGCTTAAATTCCGCTACGGGACTTAACATTCCCGTTCCGCAGTTTGCGCTGCCCGTCGGAATTTCATTTTACACTTTCCAGACGCTTTCATACACAATCGACCTGTACCGCGGAAAAACTCATGTTCAGGACTCATTTTTAAAATTTTTGCTGTATGTTTCAATGTTTCCGCAGCTTGTCGCAGGTCCTATAGTAAGATATGACGACATCGCGCCGCAGCTTACAGAAAGAAAAACAACTGCAAGCGGCATGGCTTACGGCATTAAGCGGTTCACAGCAGGACTTTTAAAAAAGCTTGCGCTTGCAAACACTGCAGGAGATGTCGCCGCACTTCTTCTTGAGGGTACGCGTCTTACGGTAGCCTCCTCATGGCTCGGCATGATTATGTTTACCTTCCAGATTTATTTCGATTTCTCAGGATATTCGGATATGGCGATAGGGCTTGGCAGTATGCTCGGCTTTAAATTCAAAGAAAATTTTGAATATCCGTATATTTCTAAAAATATTACCGAGTTTTGGAGGAGATGGCATATTTCACTAAGCGGATTTTTCCGCGATTACGTGTATATTCCGCTCGGCGGAAACCGCTATAAGCCTGTGAGAAATTTGTTTATTGTATGGCTTTTGACAGGTCTTTGGCACGGCGCAAGCTGGAATTTTGTGCTTTGGGGACTGTTTTACGGCATAATGCTGTTTATAGAAAAATACCTGTTTAACAAAAAACTCTTAAAAATCCCCTCGCCGTTTTGCCATATTTATACGATGCTTATTGTTATAATCGGCTGGGCGATATTCTATTTTACGGACATGACGGCGCTCACGGCATTTTTCAAGGGCGCGCTCGGAATAGGCTCGCAATTGTATGATTTAAGCTCTGTCTCGGCAGTATGCACCAACTTATGGCTGATTGTGATTTGCGTAATAGGAATTACGCCTGTGCCTAAAGTAATCTTCGGGCACTTGTGCAAGAAACATAAAAAATTTGCAAAAATAAGCGAGCCTCTGCTGGTAGGGCTTGGACTGGCGCTTTGCTTTATACTGCTTGTGGGACAAACGTATAATCCGTTTTTGTATTTTAGATTTTAGGTGATGAATATGAGGAAAAACAATTTAATCATAATAGTATTTACAATGATGCTTGCCGTTTTTGTGAAAATATTACTTTGTCCGCCCGATAAAAAAAGCGCGGAGGAAGAAAACCGCACTCTTGCTTCCATGCCCGAAATCACAGAAGAAAGTATTTTATCCGGCGAATTTGAGCAGGGCTTTGAAAATTTTGTTGACGACAATCTCGGGTTCCGTTCGTTTTTCACCTCTGTAAGCAAATGGCTGTCATCGCTAAAGGGTATAAGCACTCCCGCCGGAAGGCTTGTTTACACGGATACAGACATAGGAACGGGAACGGTTCAAAAAGCCAGCATGCTGATTGTGAACAAAACTATATTTGAATTGTTCGTAAAAAATACAGTTCATGAAGAAGAATATATTGAAGCCGTAAACAGATATGCCCAAAAGCTCGACCCGAATATCAAGCTATATGCCGCGCTTATCCCTACTCAGCTCGAATTTCAGGAGCCGATTTACACCAATATGCAGGACAGCCAGAAAGAAACAATTGACTATATCTATAACCGGCTTGACAGCCGTATTGAAAAAGTAGATATGTATTCAGCTCTTCAAGCTCTCTGCAGCGACTACGTATATTTCCGTTCCGATCATCATTGGACGCCTCTGGGCGCATACTACGCTTATCAGAAATTTGCTGATACAACAGGCTCCGAGCCTGTCAATAAGGACAGCTTTCAGAAAAACAAGATAACAAATTTTCTGGGCTATCTTTATCGTCAGGCGCCCTCCTCGGAAATCGCTTCAAATCCTGATACGATAGAATGGTATGACGTCAATCCCGACGAGCATATTGAAGCGTCAATGACAGGTTTTGAAAACGGCGAGGAAATTCCATACAAAAATCCTATGTTTGACAAAGCTAACGCCAATTATAACTTTTTCCTCGGCGGCGACCATCCGCTTGCGATGCTGACAAACTACAATAACCCGAACGGTAAAACAATAATCATTGTCCGCGATTCATTTGCAAACGCGTTTGCTCCATGGATAATAAACAATTACCGAAGGGTTATTCTGGTTGACCCCAGAACTTACGAGGCAAATTTTGATAAAGTCGTAAAAACGTATAACCCTGATGAGGTTATGATTATGAACTACATTTTTACTCCTACATTTGAGGACTATTGTGATTTACTTAAAAATTTATATTAAAAAACATCTTTTTCAAGATGTTTTTTTAATATTTAATTTTCTGTCGGTGTTTCCGTTACTGTCGGTTTGTTCACCCTATGCGGTTCCGCCTTTAAAAGCGGCTCGTTGATTTTCTTCTGCCATATAAACGTTTTAATTTCGGAGGCGTCATCATTCGGAGTGACAATCATTTTATCGCCTGCTACCGTTCTCTGCGCCATACCGATAAGCTTTCCGTCTGCGTATTCCACCACAAATATATTTGATACAGACAAATCCTTTGCCGAAATATCAAACGTGATTTCTACTGTTCCGTCCTCATTGTCCTTATATTCATAAGAGCAAGGCTGCTCTGTCTGGGCAACTTCTATCAGCGTCGCCGGAATGGGATCG
>CAYUSE010000084.1:0-6566 GCA_964447095.1 uncultured Lachnospiraceae bacterium
AGTATTCCCGCGCAGACAACGCCGATAAAGGTAGTTGTTCTCGGTGAAAACGAGTTAGCTCTTGCTCAGATTGAAGCGTCAAAAGCAGCAGTTCCGACAACGGCTCCTATAACAGCACCGAAGACTTTAGAGGTTAAAGGCGGCGAGAATATTGAAATCAGTGTAGACGGCGTTCCCGTTGTATTTACAGACGCAAAACCGTTTATTGATGAAAACAGCCGCACGCTTGTACCGGTAAGAGCGTTATCGGAAATGCTTAACGCAGATGTTCAGTGGGACGACGCAACAAAAACAGTTACAATTCAGCAGAATGGTAAAATTGTGACGATTGTAATTGGCAGCGAGACTATAATGGTAGACGGAAACGCTGTCCAGATGGATACAAAGGCTATAATTTCAGAAAGCCGCACATATATCCCTATTCGTTTTGCAGCAGAAGCTCTTGGATTAACAGTAACATGGGCTGAATAATTTATGACTCTACCCGAGGCTGAAAAGCTGTTATACAAAAAGACCGGCAGAATTTTTCCGCCGGTCTTTTTGTTTATTTATTATTTTACAATCAAGCTTTCGCCAGTCATCTGCTCCGGTTTTTCAAGACCCATTAAATCAAGCATTGTCGGACATAAATCACAAAGTCTGCCCATTCTTAATTTGACATCTCCTGCGCCTATTAAAATCATAGGAACAGGGTTTGTTGTATGCGCCGTAAACGGAGCTTTTGTTTCGGGGTCAATCAGACAATCTGCGTTGCCGTGGTCGGCGGTGATAATCGCCTGACCGCCCTTTGATAAAATTGTATCGACCATTCTGCCGACGCACTCGTCAACCGCTTCAACCGCTTTTACAGCCGCTGAGATAATTCCCGTATGACCTACCATGTCGCAGTTTGCGTAGTTCAGGATTATAACGTCAAATTTATCCGAATTTATCGCGTCAACAACCGCGTCCGTCACCTCATACGCGCTCATTTCGGGCTTTAGATCAAAGGTTTCAACATCGGGTGATTTAATAAGTATTCTGTCCTCGCCCTCGAACTGCTTTTCCTCGCCGCCGTTAAAGAAGAACGTAACGTGCGCGTATTTCTGAGTTTCCGCAATACGAAGCTGTGTAAGACCCTTTTTGCTGATATATTCGCCGAAGGTCATTTCAAGCGTTTCGGGCGGATACGCAACCGTCACGTTCGGCATTGTTTCGTCATACTGCGTCATGCAGACGAAGTTCACGGGGAAATAGGTTCTCTTAAAGCCGCTGAACTCGGGGTCTACAAACGTTCTTGTAATCTGTCTTGCGCGGTCGGGGCGGAAATTGAAGAATATAACGCTGTCGTTTTCCTTTACCATGCCGTTTTTATCAACGACTGTCGGGATAACGAACTCGTCCGTTACATCATTTCCATAAGAATTTTTAACCGCCGTCACAGCGTCTGTTTCCTGTATGCCCTCGCCGTTTACAATCGCGTCGTACGCTTTTTCAACTCTGTCCCACGCGTTATCTCTGTCCATTGCGTAAAATCTGCCCATAATTGTGGCGATTGAGCCGACGCCGATTTCCTTTATTTCCTTTTCAAGCTCTGCCATAAAGTCCGCGCCCGAGGTCGGCGGAACGTCACGGCCGTCAAGGAAGGTGTGAACATAAACCTTGTCTAAGCCCTTGTTTTTTGCCATGCGGAGCAGTCCGTAAAGGTGCTCGTTATGACTGTGAACACCGCCGTTTGAAAGAAGTCCCATTAAATGGAGAGCCGTTCCGTTCGCTTTCGCCTTATCCATTGCGTCGGACAACGCTTTATTTTCGTAGATTTTGCCGTCCTTGATGTCCTTAGAGATTTTAACAAGCATCTGGTAAACAACGCGTCCCGCGCCGATATTCGTGTGACCGACCTCGCTGTTTCCCATCTGACCATCGGGAAGTCCGACGTCCAGTCCGCTTGCTGAAAGCTGTGTATTGGGGTATTTTGCGAAAAATTCATCAAGACGCGGTTTTTTCGCCATAGCAATCGCGTTGCCCTCCGTGTTTTTATTGATACCGTAGCCGTCCATTATGATTAACGCTATTGGTTTTTTTGCCATTTTTATTCCTCCTTACTAATAAAAAGGCTGTCTATGACAGCCTTTTTTTATTATTTCGCCGCGCCTGTAATAACCGCAAAATCTGCTGATTTTAGCGATGCACCGCCGATAAGACCGCCGTCAATGTTCGGCTTTGCAAGAAGACCCGCGCAGTTACCCGCGTTCATGCTGCCGCCGTACTGAATGGTGATTTCCTTAGCCGTTGCGTTGTCATAAAGAGCCGCGAGAACTTTTCTGATACCGCCGCAAACCTCTTCCGCCTGCTCGTCAGTAGCAGTTTTGCCTGTGCCGATTGCCCAGATAGGCTCATAAGCGACAACGACTTTCTTTGCGTCAGCTGCGCTTATGCCTGCAAACGCCTTCTTAATCTGAATTGAAATCCAATCCATTGTAATGCCCGCTTCTCTCTGCTCTAAGCTTTCGCCGCAGCAAACAATAGGAATAAGTCCCTTTTCAAGAGCTTTTTTAGCCTTCAAATTAACGGTTTCGTCTGTTTCGTTGTTGTATTCGCGTCTTTCGCTGTGACCCATAATTACATACTGAACGCCGAGGTCAACAAGCATATCCGCACTTACTTCGCCCGTATATGCGCCCTTATCCTCAAAATGAAGATTTTCCGCGCCGATTTTTACGTGCGTGCCCTTTGCCGCTTCAATCGCAGGCGCAAGACATACGTAAGGCGTGCAGCATACAACCTCACACGACGCACCCTTTGTCGCCTCCGCAACCTCTTTTACAAAATCATAAGTTTCCGACGGAAGCTTATTCATTTTCCAGTTTCCTGCTATAATATATTTTCCCATTTTGTTTACTCCTTTTTATTATTTATCCGTCAATGCTGCGATACCAGGAAGTTCCTTACCCTCAAGGAATTCCATTGATGCGCCGCCGCCTGTTGAGATATGGCTCATTTTATCGCCGAGACCTGCCTGATTAACCGCCGCAACACTGTCGCCGCCGCCGATAATTGTTGTAGCGTCAAGATTTGCAAGCATAGCCGCAATCTCATTTGTGCCCTTTGCAAAATTCTTCATTTCAAATACGCCCATAGGACCGTTCCAGACAACAGTCTTTGCGTCAGCAAGAACGCTCTTGAATAATTCAATTGACTTCGGACCGATGTCAAGACCCATCCAGCCGTCGGGGATATTGCCCTCGACAACCTTTGACGGTGCATCGTTGTCGAACTTTTCTGTTATAACCGTGTCAACCGGCAATACAAGCTTGTCGCCTGCTTCATCAAGCATCTTCTTCGCATAGTCGATATAGTCAGGCTCAAGAAGTGATGTGCCTGTTGTTTTACCCTGAGCGGCGAAGAAGGTGTACGCAATACCTCCGCCGATAATAAGCTTGTCAACCTTCTTTAAAAGGTTCTCGATAACTGAAATCTTTGATGAAACCTTTGAGCCGCCCAAAATAGCAACAAGAGGTCTTACAGGGCTGTTTACAGCATTGCCTAAGAAATTGATTTCCTTTTCAATAAGGTATCCTGCAACTGCCGGCTTAATGATTGACGATACGCCGACATTTGAGCAGTGCGCTCTGTGCGCTGTACCGAACGCGTCGTTTACAAATAAATCAGCAAGTGAAGCAAGGTCTTTTGAGAATGCTTCCTCGTTCTTTGTTTCTTCTTTTCTGTAACGGGTGTTCTGAAGCAATACAACATCGCCGTCGTTCATTGCCTCAACTGCTTTTTTTGCATTGTCGCCGACTACGTTATCGTCAGCCGCGAAAACAACCTCTTTGCCTAATTTCTGCGAAAGGCTCTTTGCAACAGGCAAAAGCGAAAGCTCAGGCTTCGGCTCGCCCTTGGGCTTACCCATGTGTGAGCAAAGAATAACCTTTGCGCCGTTCTTTATAAGATACTGAATTGTAGGAAGTGCGCCTACGATACGGTTTTCATCTGTGATGTTGCCGTCACCGTCAAGCGGCACGTTAAAGTCACAGCGGACTAAAACTCTTTTGCCTTTTACATCAATGTCTTCAACTGTTAATTTGTTGTACATAATTTGATTGCTCCTTTTCTTGCGGGCTTAAAAATACCCGATTTTTCTTATTCTAATTATATACAAAAAATGCCTGTTTTTCAAGTATATAATGAAATTTTGTTAAAATTTTAATAATTTTATTGTAAGAACTCCTACGAGCAGTCCTGTAATATCACCTATAACGGCGCAGGGAACGGCGCGGAGTGTATTTTTGACTTTGGTTTTTGCAAAATACACACAAAGACAATAAAAAGTAGTTTCTGTTGAACCCATAATAACTGACGCGATTTTTCCGATTTCACTATCCGCGCCATAGTTTTTCAGAATATCGGTAAGTATGCCGATTGAACCGCTGCCCGAGATAGGGCTGATAAGAGAGAGCGGCATAATCTCTTTTGGAATATGAAAAAAATCGGTGACGGGTGCCAGAAAATTTATAATTAAATCAATCGCGCCCGACGCGCGTAGCATTGCCGCGGCGGTAAGCACCGCCAAAAGCGCGGGAAATATGCCGAATACAATTTTAAGACCGTCCTCCGCACCTGAAATAAAGGTTTCGTAAGCCGGCGTTTTGCGGACAAGCGCAATGATGAGAATTAACGCGAGTATAATTGGGATTATGTATTGCATAATAGGGGACTCCTTTGTGATAAATTGTTGTTTATATGTCTATGTAGCGGCAACGCTCTGCAAGGCTTCCCTTGGGGGAAGCTGTCAGCGTAGCTGACTGATGAGGGTAAATAAGCGTCAAATATCCCTCATCCGTCATTTCCTTCGGAAATGCCACCTTCCCCTAAGGGGAAGGCTTATAAATATCAATTTATCTTAAACTATTTACAAATTCAATATAATATGTTATAATAATCATGCGACATTAACTGAATAAATAAAGTTTTACCCGTGCTTTTTTGTTTTATGACAAAAACGCATACGGCATTTTTACGGGTAAAATAAAAATAGCGTACGAGTGTTCAGTTAGTGTCGCAGCTAAAAGTATTGCGTTTTTTATGCGCTTGCTTTTAGCGGCGCATTTTTTAAATGCAGCTTTATTTGTGCCACACAAAACTTACTACATATCCCCCGATTTTTCGGGGGATACTTTTTTCAAAAAAATTTGAAAAACACTTGACAAATACATTCAATGTGTATATACTGTATATAAACAACATATACAGTATACACGGAGGTGACTGCATGAATATTATTATTTCAAATTCGTCCGATACTCCAATATATTCACAAATCGTTCAGTGTATTCAGCGCGATATTGTGAACGGCGTACTTTCGGGCGGTGATGCATTGCCGTCAATACGCGCTCTGGCAAAAGATTTGTCAGTAAGCGTTATTACGACAAAAAAAGCGTATGAAATGCTTGAGAATCAAGGGTATATAGAAACTCAGGCAGGAAAGGGTTCAATCGTTTCCGAAAAAAGCGGCGCGCTTGCAAGAGAGCATAAGGTAAGCCAAATGGAGCAAAGTCTTTTGGAGGCGATTGACATATCGCGGGAGCTTGGGCTTAGCTTGGAGGAGCTGACGGGCACGCTTGACACATTATACAGGGAGGTATGACATCATGAATGTGATTACAATAAAAAATGCGGTTAAAAGCTACGATAAATTCAGTCTTAATATAGAAAATCTTGAAATTCAAAAAGGTTATATCACGGGAATTATCGGACGCAACGGCGCAGGAAAAACGACGCTTATAAAAAGTATTCTCGGCATTACCGAGCACGACAGCGGCGAAATTAAAATTTTCGGAAAGTCCATGAAAGGAAACGAGCATGAGCTGAAAAACAAAATCGGTGTCATGTGGGGACACAGCGGTTTTTACGCAGGCGTAACGCTTAAACGCATGACAAAAATGATAAAGCGCTTTTATTCCGACTGGGACGAAAACGCATACAAAAGCTATATCGAAAAATTTGAGCTTGACGAAAGCAAAAAATATAAGGAGCTTTCCATGGGAATGTGCGCAAAGTACTCTATCGTGCTCGCGCTTTCGCATAACGCGGAGCTTATAATTATGGACGAACCCTCGTCGGGTCTTGACCCTATAGCAAGAGAGGAGCTTATGGATATTTTTGCTGAGCTTATTGCCCAAAAGGAAATAACCATTGTTATTTCAACGCATATAACATCGGATTTAGACCGCATGGCGGACTATATCGTGATGATTGACGGCGGCAAGGTTCTTTTGAATATGCCAAAGGATGAGCTTATTGAAACACACCGCATAGTAAAAGGCGGAAAAGATGAATTGACGGACGACGTAAAGAAAAATCTTATTTCCTATAAAATATCCGCCTACAGCTTTGAGGGGTTTACCGCAAAGCCCGATTATATGCGTTCGAATTACAGGAATTTTGTATATGAAAAGCCGAATATTGAAGATATTATGAGATTTATGGATAGGAGTGAAAACAATGCTTAATTTAATTAAAATGGATTTTAATGTTTACAGGTCAAGCTTTTTATGGCTGGTTGTTTACGCCGTTTTCTTTTCAAT
>CAYUSE010000085.1:0-6530 GCA_964447095.1 uncultured Lachnospiraceae bacterium
CAATTCCGCAGACGACGGCGGAATTAACAGAGCTTGCGGCGGCAGGCGGTCAGCTTGGCATACAGACGGAAAACATTCTTGATTTTACCGAAACAATGGCAATGCTCGGCAGCGCGACAAATCTTCAAGGCGAAGCAGGGGCGCAGACATTGGCACGATTTATGAATGTTGCCAATGTATCGCAGAAGGATATAAAAAACCTCGGCAGTGCGGTTGTTGACTTAGGTAATAATTTTGCTACCACCGAGGCGGAACGCAAGCAGTTATAGAAGCCTACGGACACGGCGAATTATATGTTGATAACTTCCGATTTGTCATTGTTGAGGAAATAGGCACGGATAACGGCGTAAGGCTGTCGCTCAAAAAGAACATATCAAATCTTACGATAGAGCGTCAGACAACCGAGCTTATAACGCGCCTTTATCCCTACGGCGCGGATGATTTAACGATAAGTTCGGTAAATAACGGCATTCCGTATATCGACAGCCCGAATATTGCAAAATACGGCGTTGTGGAAGGGTATCTTAACTACAACGACTATACAGACCCCGCAAAGATTAAAGCCCATGCCGAATGGGATTTAATGAGTGAAGATAATTTTTTCAGGCTTGACACGCCTCAGCTCACAATAACGGGTGACGTTATAGATTTATCAAAGCTTGCGCTCGATGATACGGTCCATGTACAGGAAAAGGATATTATCTCGTTTTATGGCGACAGCTATCAAGCTGACGCAAACGGCAATTATTCAACGCCTTATGCACGTATAGTTCCTTGGGTAGATGCATACGACGACCATATTAAGGGAATTAACATTGTCGGCGGTGAATTTTGCATTGAAGGAAGTCCGGTGGCAACAAAACAGGATATTGCAGAGCTGAAAAGACAAATTAAGATATTACGGGATAATATGTCATAAAAACTCTTGACAAATCAGCATACGTACGCTATAATGTACATATACTGATTTTAAGGAGTGATTAACATGACAAATATCAATATAACTAATCTGAGAAAAAATTTGTTTGGATATATAAATCAAGCAATAGAGTTTAATGATGTAATAAATATAAACACAAAAATCGGAAACGCTGTTATCATAAGTGAAGATGATTACAATGGGCTTATGGAAACTCTGTATCTTTCGAGCAATCCGGAAATAAAGCAAGAAATAATTGACGGAATGAATACCCCGATTGACGAATGCATTTCCGAAGATGAGGTGGAGTGGTAATGTACAAAATTTTTTATACAAAAGCCGCTCAAAAAGCTATACCTAAGCTGAAAGCGGCAAAGCTTGATTCAAAGGCAAAGAAGCTTATTGAAATCATCAAAGGAAATCCGTTTCAAATGCCCCCGCCGTATGAAAAACTTGTGGGGGATTTAAGCGGCGCATATTCCAGACGCATCAATATACAGCACAGATTAGTGTATGAAGTGGACGAAATGAATAAAACAATAAAAATTATCAGTATGTGGACGCATTATGAGATTTAGCAAAAAAGCACATCTTCGGGTGTGCTTTTTGCATACCTAAAAGGAGTAAGCGAATGAATTTAAAGCGGTAATTCCGTCGGAAATTCCGGAGCCTGAGATAAGGAATGAAAGCGACACCTACTACGGTATCGAGACGATGAAATTTACTGCACCGTCAGATATAGAATTGTATCTTGACGGGAAAAAGCTTGATTTTACATGGGTGAATGCAGGCGACATTTATATTTATGAAGGGTGCAATAAGACGTATGCTTCCGAAAATGCCGATACAACGGGTGTAAGCTACACAATCATTCAGGAGTATAATAAAACCCGTACAACTGAGGATTTGACAACGGATAACAAAAGTTGTTTTTTGCGAATGTTATTGAAGTATTTACAGGCGGCGGAACGGCTATAAGAGAAATAGTGATAGTATTTTACATAGCTAATTTTCGCCCGAACGATAAATAACCCGTGCTGATGCGGCTATTATGGTCGCAAATGCGGTACAGTATATTACGGGAGAATAAAAAAAACGACAAATTACGACAAATACGGATTATAGTCGGTGTTCAAACGGAAATCTTTTTTGTAAAATTATAATAAATACATTTGCAAAGGAGAAAAAAATATGCCAGAAACAAAAGCATTATCTGAACACGTCAGAGCTGAACGTATTCAAAGAAATGAAACACAGGAGATATTTGCTGAACATTGTGGGCTAAGCACGGATGAAATCAGCAATATCGAAAATGAGAAAACAGACCCACGACTAAGTACACTCAAGCGAATAGCTGCTTATGTGGGAGGCAAGGTGTCAGATTTGGTGGACTATTAACTTAAGGGACGAATCGAGAAAACAAAATAGCCGAAGGAATAAACTCCTTCGGTTGTTTTTTTACATTTTTATATTCTTCATAGTTTTATGAAAAAATGTTGACTATGGCTAAAAAAATGAGTATAATATAGTAAAATAAAGTTTTTAATGAGTTTAAATCGGAGGGCACGGATATGAAAAAGCTGTTGTTTGTGTTTAATCCTCATTCGGGCAAGGCTCAGATTAAGAATAATTTGCTTGAAATTATCGATATTTTCACAAAGGCAGGATATGATGCTACTGTTTATCCGACACAAGACGGCGGCGATTGCATGAGAAAAATAGCTTCTGATGCCGATAAATATGACAGAATTGTAGTTTCCGGCGGTGACGGAACGCTTAATGAAGCGGTGAGCGGTATCCTGCAAAACGGCTCTGACATACCGATAGGGTATATTCCGACGGGAACAGTAAATGATTTTTCCGCAAGCCTGAAAATTCCTAAGGATATGCAGGAGGCGGCAAAAATTGCGGTATCGGGCGATGTTTTTAAATGTGACGTATGCAGATTTAATGGAAGACCGTACAATTATGTTGCCGCGTTTGGGGCATTTACAGAGGTTTCTTATGAAACTCCGCAGGAAACGAAGAATATTTTCGGACAGGCGGCATATTTTGTAGAGGGAATAAAGAAGCTTTCGAGCATACAGAAATATCATGCAAGAGTACGCTATGAAGGCAATGAAATAGAGGACGATTTCATGCTCGGCATGGTGCTGAATTCCAAGTCGGTGGCAGGGTTTGAACTTAAGAATGAGAGCGGGGCATTTGATGCGATTGAGCTTGATGACGGGCTGTTTGAGGGTATTCTCGTCAAAATGCCCGCAAATCTTATTGAATTTCAAATGATGGTCTCAGATTTCCTTCGGGATAATCTTGACGGCGACAGATACGTTACCTTTAGAACCTCGTGTGTTGAAATTGAATTTGACGATAATGTTAAGTGGACGCTTGACGGGGAATTCGGCGGCGAAATGAAATCTGCTAAAATAGATATACTGCCGTCATCGGTAAATTTTATAGTGAACAAGGAGAATGACAGTGAATAATTTAGTAAGTATTATAATAACGGCGCTTGAAGCGCGCCATGTTTCACCGCAGATAATAACTGTTTTGATTTCTATGATTCCGCTTCTTGAGCTTCGGGGAAGTATAATAGTAGCCGGAAGCATTTTAAAGCTGCCTTTGGTTCAAACCTACATAGCGGCAGTGCTTGGCAATATGCTTCCGATACCGTTTATTCTGCTTTTTATAAGAAAGATTTTTGAGTGGATGAAAAAGATAAGCTTTCTTAAAAAAATACCGGAATGGATTGAAAATAGGACGATGAAGAGATCGGGTCAGATAGAAAAATATGGTTATTTCGGGCTGTTTCTGTTTGTCGCAATTCCGCTCCCGGGAACAGGCGCGTGGACGGGAAGCTTGCTTGCAGTGCTGTTTGGCATGGATTTTAAAAAGAGCCTGCTGTTTATTTTCCTGGGCGTTCTCACGGCGGGATTTGTCATGTCGCTTGTGTCCTTCGGCGCAATTAACGGAATACTCGGATTGCTGTAATGTTTTGTACAAGAAAAACTGCGTATCATCTTTGATGATACGCAGTTTTTATGCGAAAATATATATACTTTATCCCTTTGTTATTGCGTCAATTTCCTTTAATTCCTCGTCAGAGAAATTAAGATTATCAAGAGCCGCAACGTTTTCAATTATCTGTGAAGGCTTTGATGCGCCCAGAAGCACGCTTGTAAGCTTATTGCCGCGCAAGTTCCATGCTACAGCCATCTGAGCGAGTGACTGACCGCGCTTTTCTGCGATTGCATTCAGTTTTACAACCTTTTCTATCACTTCAGGCTTAATTCTGTCAGCAGTTAAAAACTGTGAACTGCCCGCCGCTCTTGAATCGGCGGGAATACCGTGAATGTATTTGTTTGTAAGAAGTCCCTGAGCGAGCGGACAGAAGGAAATAGAACCAATTCCGTCGTATTCAAGAACAGTCTGTAAGCCGTCCTCAATCCAGCGCTCAAACATGTTATATCGCGGCTGATGAATAGTAAGAGGTGTGCCGAGTGATTTCATTATAGCCGCCATTTTCTTTGTCTGCTCAGCGCTGTAGTTTGAAACGCCGACATAGAGAGCTTTTCCGCTCCTTACAATATGGTCAAGAGCTGCCGCCGTTTCTTCCATAGGCGTTTCGGGGTCGGGTCTGTGATGATAGAAAATGTCAACATATTCAAGTCCCATGCGTTTTAAACTCTGGTCAAGGCTTGCGATAAGATATTTTCTCGAACCGTGGTCGCCGTAAGGACCTTCCCACATTCCGTAACCGGCCTTTGTTGAAATTATAAGCTCGTCACGATATGGCTTTAACTCATTCGCCATAATTTTGCCGAAGTTTTCCTCGGCGCTTCCGGGGTAGGGACCATAATTGTTGGCAAGGTCAAAATGAGTAATACCCAAATCAAACGCGGTAGTTATCATATTAACCATGTTATCGTAATTGTCGCCGCTTCCGAAGTTGTGCCAAAGTCCCAGAGAAAATGCTGAAAGCTTCAGTCCGCTTCTGCCGCAGCGGTTGTATTTCATTTTTTCGTATCTGTCTTTGTTTGCAATATACATTATTTTCCTCCGTTCATCAATCCAAATGGAACAGTAAATTCAAATCCTTTGATACGGGGCTGTTGTCGGGGTTCGTTTCCATAATGTCCGCCATGAAGTCCCACCATTTTCTGTTAATTGCCGTGTCCGCGCCCTTTGCCCAAAGCTCCTCGTCCTCAATCTCGATATAGCCGAAAAGCGTCAGCGTTTCGGGGTCAAGATAAATTGAGTAGTTTCTGCCGCCGTGTTCGTGAATCATGTCCTTCATTTCAGGCCATAGCTCGTTGTGACGCTTTTCGTACTCTTTTTCCATTCCCTCGTAAAGCTTCATTTTAAATCCCTTGTAAATCATTTTGTTCTCCTCCTTAAATTTATTTTAACTTAATTTTTTGGATGCTTCAATCGCTATTGCGCATTCAACACGCTTTTTCTCAAATTCGCATGCAAGCTCATAAGGCTTGTTTATATCCTGATTAAAATTATACGCATTTGCGCTGCATCCGCCGCTGCAATAGAATTTTGCAAAGCAGTTTTTGCACTTGTCTTTTGTGCAAATATTTGATTTTTCAAACATCATTTTTATGTCGTCATTAAGCTTGCCGTCATTGACATTACCCATGATAAAGTCAGTGTTTCCGACAAACTGATGACACGGGTAGAGGTCGCCGTTGGGCGCAACAGCGAGATATTCATGACCCGCTCCGCAGCCAGAAAGCCTCTTAATCGCGCAGGGCCCCTGGTCGAGGTCTACCATGAAATGGAAGAAGTTGAAGCCCCTGCCCTCGCGGTATCGCTTTATGTATTCCTCCGCGAGCTTGTCGTATTCGGCAAAAACCGCGGGAATATGTTCTTCCCTTAACGCGTAGTCCTCGCTGTATGGCGCGACTACAGGCTCAACGCTTGTCTGTTTGAAGCCTAAATCGGCAAGATGGATAACATCCTTTGCAAAATCTACATTATACGCCGTGAATGTGCCGCGGACATAGTAATTATCCTGATTGCGGCTTTCTGCCAGATCCTTGAATTTCGGCACGATAGTGTCATACGAGCCGCTGCCGTCAACGCGGTAACGCACGCGATCGTTGGTCTCCTTAGTTCCGTCAATGCTCAAAACAACGTTTGACATGTTTTTATTTATGTAGTCTTTTATATCGTCATTTAATAAAATTCCGTTTGTTGTGACGGTAAAGCGGAAGTTTTTATCGTGCTTTTCACCCTCGGCTTTTGCGTATTCCGTGATTTCTTTCACTACGTCAAAATTCATAAGCGGTTCGCCGCCGAAAAAGTCTATTTCTATATTTCTTCTGCTGCCGCTGTTGTTTATTACAAAGTCAATTGCTTTTTTGCCGACCTCCGCGCTCATAAGGCTTCTGCCGCCGTGAAACTCGCCCGTGTCGGCAAAGCAGTATTTGCAGCGCAGATTACAGTCGTGCGCGACATGCAGGCAAAGAGCCTTTACCACGGACTGTTTGTTCCAATTTTTTGCTATTTCCTCATAACAGTCGTCCGTGAAAAGCTGTCCGGCTTTGTGAAGCTCGCAGATTTCTCCGTAGCTTTCCTCAATTTCATTTAACGGATACTT
>CAYUSE010000086.1:0-6504 GCA_964447095.1 uncultured Lachnospiraceae bacterium
TGGCAGAAGATGTTAAGGGTGAAATATATGAAAGTCTTTTGTCAAGAGTTGCGGAAGATACCAAAAGCGGTGCAGGACAATATTTTACACCAAGAGCACTTATAAACGCTATTGTAAAATGCGTAAAACCGCAAGCTGGCAAAACTATTGTAGACCCTTGCTGCGGTTCCGGTGGATTTCTGCTTGCTGCCAAAAGTTATATTGAAACAAATTTTGATTTAACAAGCGAGGAAAAGAAAGATTTAAAATTTAAGACCTTTCGCGGTTGGGAGCTTGTGCGTGCAACATACAGGTTATGCTTAATGAATTTATTTTTACATAGTATAGGTGATTTAAACGGACAAGTACCTATTACAAGAAATGACTCTCTTTTGTCAGACCCTGGTGAACGGTTTGATTATGTGCTTACAAATCCTCCATTCGGTAAAAAATCATCTCTTACGGTTGAAACTGAAGAAGGTGAAACTGAAACCGAGGATTTGGTATATAACCGTCAGGACTTTTGGGCAACAGGCTCAAATAAACAGCTTAACTTTGTTCAGCATATAAACACTCTTTTGAGAGACGGCGGCACTGCTGCGGTAGTTGTCCCTGACAATGTGCTTTTCGAGGGCGGAGCTGGTGAAACAGTAAGAAAAAAGCTCATGCAGACCTGCAATCTGCATACTATTTTAAGACTTCCGACAGGTATATTTTATAAACCCGGTGTAAAAGCAAACGTGATTTTCTTTGAAAAAAAATCTGCAAGTCCTAATGTGCATACAAAAGATATTTGGTTTTATGATTTCAGAACAAATATCCACTTTACATTGAAGAAAAAACCTCTTAAAGAAAGCGATTTAGATGATTTTGTGAAATGCTATGCGAATATTTATGACCGCAAAGAAACATACAGCGCGGATAATCCTGATAGCAGATGGCGTAAGTTTTCTTATGATGAAGTGATTGCAAGAGATAAAACAAATCTTGATATTTTCTGGATAAAAGATAAATCCCTTGTGGATTTAGAAAACCTGCCTTCTCCTGACGACCTTGCGCTTGATATTATGGAAAATCTGGAGAATGCAATGGAAAGCTTTCGAGAGCTATTAAATAGCTTAAAGTAATATCATTCTAAATTTCCAATATTTGTAACATAAATGTAATTTGACATTTTTATCCAATTATGATATTCTATATATGCCTCGAAAATATGCCATAAAATTAATTTAGGAAGACAAATTAGAGCCTTTAAGGCGAAAAGTATGAGTTAAAACCGCTGTAAGCGAGAATTTTAAGGAGTTTAAGCAAAGGGAGTATTATGCCCTTTTGCAGATAGAAATAAATATTAGGAATAAACAAGTATTAAACACGGTCAGTATTGGCGGTGTTTTTTCGTACTTAGAATTAAAAGATGGGTTTTGCTTCGGAGTAATTTTTCGGGAGGAGGTGATGCGTATGTTATTTGTAAACCAATATATAATTTTACCAAACATATTAACATACAACTTGAACATCATTAATTTATTTATCGCCTCCGATTGCAAAACAGAATAACAGGTTTAATATATGGATAATAGTTTTAAACAAGAGTTTGAAAAGCAGTTATCCATAAGTAAAACCTTATATCAAGAAATAATGGATATTATAAAAATAAAGAAAATGTCAATGGAAGAATTTTATACGAACACAGAATTAAACAGAACAATATTAAGCGATATAAAGAAGAATAAATCAAGACCACAGCTTAAAACAGTGATTAGTATTTGCGTCGGTTTGCAGTTAGAACCTATGCAAGCTTCAGACCTTATAAAATCAGCAGGATATAATTTGTCAAGCGCACTATATATTGACTGTGTATATGCAGACATAATCACTCATTATAGTGAATTTGGCATTTCGGCTTGTAATGACAGATTAAAAGAATTAGGGATTGAAGAAAAATATTATTTAGGCTCACAAACAAGAAAAAGAATATAAACTGATTGCCGTGTATGGATATTTTCATACACGGTATTTTTTTTGTAATTTGACAAATTACAAATTCCTACGGTTTTAAGCCGTTTTTAATAACAGACACATCAGAAAGCCTGATTTTATCAATATTTTTTTGTAATTTATGAAAGTTTTGCAGATTAACAAAGCTGTGCTATCCTATACTTGTAAATCGATTTATAAACTATTTTAAAAGGAGATTTTTACTATGACAATTACAGATTTAATTATTGACCCCAAAAGCTTAGGTAATAAGCTCTTGCTTGTAGACATTGCGCCGGTGTACGAGTACAGGGACAACAGGCGTACGGAAAATATTACAGGCTACCGCTATACAGTTGCAATGCCTGATAATAACTTGGATAAAATCAATGTTAAGATTGACGGAAAACAGCTTATTGAAAAGCCTGACGGATATGCGGAAGTGCATTTCACAGGTCTTGAGGTTTTTATCTATTGGCTGAACGGTCAGCCTAATGTCGGCGCAAAAGCCACGGGTATAACATTGGCGAATAATAAGGGTTAAGGCTATGCGGCACGGCAGAGGCTTTCCTCAAAAAAACATCAGTCGTGCCGCCCTAAGCCATAAGGGTTAGTATTACCCTTATGGCTTAGATGTAGCATGTAGCAGAAAGCGAGCTGATTAGATGAACAATTCACAATCACGCAAATGGACTTTGGTAATCAACAATCCGCTTGACTGCGGATTTGACCATAACCAAATTTGCGATACCTTAATGAGATTTTTTCTTGATTATTTTTGCATGGCAGATGAAATTGCATCAACAGGAACATTTCATACGCATATTTTCATATACTCACATTCTCCGATACGGTTCAGCACGCTGAAAGGTCGGTTTCCAATAGCGCATATTGAAAAAGCGTATGGGAGTGCAAAGGATAATCGTGATTACATATTAAAATGCGGCAAATGGGAAAATAGCGAAAAAGCAGAAACAAGCATTAAGGACAGTTTTTATGAATACGGAGAATTGCCGAAAGAAAAGGCGGAAAACAGTCCTAAAATGAGTATGCTGATTGAGAATATTAAAGACGGGAAAAAGACAACTGAAATTATTGATAATTCGCCTGAATTTGCTTTTCGTATTCGTGATATAGATATTTTAAGACAAACACTGTTATCTGAAAAATATATGACAGAAAACAGAAAATTGACGGTTACATATATTTTCGGAGCAAGCGGAACAGGTAAAACAAGCGGGATTTACAAAAGACATAGTGCAACAAATATTTGTAGAATTACAAATTACCGCTCGGGAAAAGGAATAAGCTTTGACGGATATTTCGGACAAGACGTGTTGCTGTTTGAGGAATTCAATTCACAAATACCGATTGAGGATATGCTGAATTTTCTTGACATTTATCCGTTGTACCTCCCTGCACGATACAATGATAAAATCGCTTGTTATACTATGGTATATATTACATCAAACATACCGCTTAACGAACAATACAAGGATGTGCAAATTTACCGTCCCGAAACTTGGAAAGCATTTTTAAGACGAATACACAAGGTTATTGAATATAGGGCAGACAAAAGTACAATAGAAAGGAATGATTTATTATGAACTCACAGGAAAAATATATAATTCAGCGAAAAACACAAGTGAAATATAATTTTTACAGAATAGGCACAGGCTTGAAAGAAATCGTATCAAAAAGATATGCAAAAATAATTGTAGCCGTATATTTTATTGCTATCATATTGGCAGGCTTCTGTATCTTAGGCAGAAGCAATCAGAATATGGATATATTTGATGTTATCTATATGGGTTCGTTAAGGTTACTATATCCACCGCTTGTAATCATTACAGGTGCATTTATACTTATGCGTCTTGGCACACCGATTGGAGCAACAACTACAAACGAAAATTTATGGCGAATTGGTTTGACAAATCACGCCGGAGAAGCTCCGCTGTTATTGCGGAAACACAGAGAACCTAACAGCGACATTACGATAATGGAATTTGTTCCGAACGGCATACCACGCACCGAATGGGAAGATAAACAAGACAAGATTGAAACAGCATTAGACATATATATTATAAAAATTGAAGAAGGCAAAAATAAAAAACGATTGATTTTACATACGGTTACAGGGGATTGTAAATTGCCTAAGTTTATGTATTGGCAGGAAAAATACCTGAGCAATAACGATTTTGAGCTTGTTTTAGGTCAAAGTATGATTGGTAAAATCACTGTTAATTTTGCGAAAATACCGCATATTCTGATTGGCGGTTCGACAGGCTCGGGCAAAAGTGTTTTGCTTAAGCTTTTGATTATGCAGTGTGTGAAAAAAGGCGCAGAGATTTATATAGCAGACTTCAAGGGCGGTGTGGATTTCTCACCTGTATGGCATACAAAATGCAAAATCATAATTGATGAAAACAATCTTTTAAATATTTTAACAGAAATTGTGGACGAATTAGACAGCAGAAAAACGCTTCTTCGTGAAAGCGGCTGTGCGAATATTGGCGAGTATAACGAACATTATGGAAAACAACTTAAACGGATAATATTCGCTTGTGATGAAGTAGCTGAAGTTTTAGATAAAACAGGGCTGTCAAAGGAAGCAAAAGAAATAGTAACAAAAATCGAGGGTAAATTATCGGTTATGGCAAGACAAGGCAGAGCGTTTGGAATACATCTGATACTTGCAACACAAAGACCGGACGCAAATATTCTGACAGGACAAATTCGTAATAATATTGATTACAGAGTTTGCGGCAGGGCTGATAATGTACTATCACAAATAATTCTTGATAATACCGAAGCCGCCGACAGTATTCCAAAGGATTCACAGGGATTGTTCATAACCCACGACAAGACAATATTTCAAGGCTTTCTGTTTGATGAAAAGACAATTTTCAACGAATAAAGGAAGTGGTTATATGGCTTTAGATAAAATAAATATTCCAATACATTGCAAAATGACTTTAACTGTAAAAGAAGCTGCGCAGTATAGCAATATCGGCATAAACAAGATTGACAGTATGCTTCGTTCGCCGAATTGTCCTTTTGTTTTGTATGTGGGTAATAAAAAGCTTGTAAAGCGTAAAGAATTTGAACAATTTATCAGCCATAAATTGACAATTTAAAATGTCGCTATTGAAAAAAAATTGCCAATGTGATATAATATTTATGTTGCATTGGCTCTTTTTCTCACAGCGAGAAAGGAGTTAAATATATGGGTAAAAACCTTAAAGGCAAAGAATGCGGAAAGGGCATCTGCCAAAGAAAGGACGGTTTATACTGCGCAAGATTTGTAGATAGATACGGCAAACGTCATGAAAAGTATTTTTCAACCGTTCCCGAAGCGCGTAATTGGCTGGACGATGCAAGATATGAGGATAAACATAATATTTTTGTTCCGACAGATATGACCGTAAATGATTGGTTTGAATATTGGATAAAGCATATTGTAGGAGATTTAGCACCAAACACACGCAGAAATTACAGTGAGAGATATTCTCACAATATTCAGCCGATTATAGGCGATATAAAGCTTACGGACGTTAAGCCATTGCATTGCAAAATGGTATTGAATGAAATGGAGGCTGACTATGCAGGCTCTACTATACGGCAAACCTATATCACTATGGGAACAATGCTTAAATCGGCGTTGATGAATGACCTGATTGTAAAACATCCTATGAATGGCGTGCGATATACAAAACCTGTACGCGCTGTAAATGACATAAAATATTTAACAGTCGAAGAACAGCAAAAATTCATAGAAGCGGCAAAACGCTCGCATAACTATTATCAATATGCTTTGATTTTAGAAACAGGCTTGAGAACGGGAGAGTTAATCGGTCTAACATGGGATGTGATTGATTGGGAAAAACGGACACTGACTGTTAATAAAACATTAGAGTATAGACATAAGCAAGGATATTGGCGTGCAGGGCCTCCGAAAACACAGCAAAGCTACCGTACTATTCCATTGACAAATCGTGCATATGAAATCCTTGAAAAGGTTGTGTCAAGACGGAACGAGCGTAAAGAGTCTGAAACTCTTTCACAGACTTTAGAGTATATTGACAGACGAACAGGTCAAACATCAAGCTTTGTAATGCAAGACCTTATCTTTATAAATTGGCGTACAGGCGAACCTGCGAAAAACAGTTCATATGATACCCACTTGTACAAGCTTTGCGATGAAGCTAAAATTAAACGTTTTTGTATGCACGCGCTTCGACATACATATGCTACAAGAGCTATTGAAAGCGGTATGCAGCCAAAAGTTTTACAAAAGCTATTGGGTCACGCAAGCATACAAACGACTATGGACAGATATGTTCACGTGACGGACGATTCACTGTCTAAAGCAGTAAATCAGTTTGAGCAAAATTTAATTGAACAAATGGTGTAAAAATGGTGTAAATTGCACGGTTAAAACACCTGAAACTATACAAAACAAAGGAGATATGAGAAAAATGAAATTAGGAATTGTAGGACTACCGAATGTAGGAAAATCAACGCTGTTTAACGCGATAACGCAGGCGG
>CAYUSE010000087.1:0-6453 GCA_964447095.1 uncultured Lachnospiraceae bacterium
AAAAACCGCATAAACACTCACTTTTTCAAGTGTGAAACATCGTCAAACTTAGGGGGTACGTATAGTTATATTAAAACCCTCGAAAATGCGGTTCTAAATGTCCACTCACCATTTATAGATTTTTTAGTTATGTGGTATGACTATCTCACATTTTTCAATCAAATGAGTTGAATTAAACTTTGGAAATTCATCTTTAGTTATTGTTGATTTTTTTGAAAAATATTTTCCTATTTTTAGACAAATCTCTATTTTCTCAATATCATCTATCGAAGAAAAGTTTCTGCTCTCCACAAGAAATGCAACATACTTTACATTATCAACATTTGCATAAATCGTTCTTGATATATTGAATTCAACCTCTCTGTCAATAGAAAATGTACTATTTGTTTTATTATCATTATGAGATATTAAAGTCGAAAAGTCCAATAGTTCAGTTTTTAATTTTGTCCCATTTTTTAATATTACGATAGCAGAAATGTTTTTTGCAAAAATCGTTAACTTATTTATGTAGATATTTAAAACTAACATTAAGAGTGTGCCATTCTTCTTTTCTTTCATTCCAACTGACATTCCTACTGCATTTGTTAATATCCTAGAATCCAATAAAGTTATTTGTATTTTGCGAAAAAGATTTATTATCGGAGAAAATATTACAGGTAGCCACGCTGCCGCACCAATAATGCTTAAGACGGTTGTAACAATATTGCTCATGTTAAATCTCTCCTTGTGTATCATATATAATATCAAAAACATTTTAGTTACTCTTTATTTTATACATTATTATATTTAATGTCAAGTTTTAAATATTTTTATAATAAAAAGTCATCTCATCATCATAGACGAAATGACTTTTTAAAATTATATGAATGTACTATTTAACCTCTACGCTTTCCGCTAATGGAATGATATGTTTCCATGCGTTCCAGACGAGTAATTTATATTTTTCTGCTCCTTCAGGTATATCAAATTCGCATGGCAGTGTATCGCCTGCTGCAATATTATCTATATTTTGACACTTAACCGATACAAGTTTTCCGTCGTGGGTGTATGCTGCAAAAATCACAATGCCCGATTGCGCTGTGTCTGATATGTTTACAATATCCGCCGTAATCTTGTCATTCACCGCCGCGTTTTGAATTTCAAACGGCATTGTTTCAGGAACAATTATAGGTTCATCTGTTTCTGACGGCTGCTCTGTTTGCTGCGGAGTATCAGTTTCCTGCGGAATGTCTGTTTCCTGTGGAGTATCAGTTTCCGTTGGGGGTTCAGTTGGCTGTGATGGTTCGTCGGGGTCAAAATCCTCCGTAACTCCTTCTGTTGTAGTAAAGGTCTTAACTTCGCCACTATCATTCATCTGATAACAATATGTTGTTTCTGGTTCAAGCTCACCGACAGTAACGGTATAATCGCCGCCGCCTTCTTCTACTTCTGTAACAAAAATCTCGTCTGGTTTACTTTCTTTCCAATAGCTTATATATCTGACATTTTCTTCGCTTTCCTCAACATTGCCGGAAAGTACGGCAAAGTAAGAATCTACAAACTCAGGATCATTTGTAACTGCCTTAATTTCTGTACTAAGGCTTGAAACCTCCAATGTAACCTCGGTATCCTCGGTCAGAATGAAGTTATCGCCGACAATTTCCTCGCCGTTTACATATACCGCGTCAACCGTATACTCTTCGTTCGCTATTGCGTTTACGGCGATTTCCTCACCGTCTGCGGCTGTAAGAGTTGTTACAGGCTCATCATCTACGGCCATAAGCGAGAATGTTTCTATATTTTCCTCGTCTGCATTTATGAGTGTTGCAGAAGCGTTTTCGTCCGATTTAAGCGATACGGTATATTCAGGCGTTTCCTGAATAAATGTCGCGTAAATTTCACTGTCACCGGCGATTTCAAAGGTTGTTCCGACGATTTCCTCGCCGTTTACATACGCCTTGTTCAGTACATATCCATCAGCCGGAGCGGCTGTTATTTCAACCACTTCGCCGTCAATGCCCTGCGTTTTATTTGCTGTAATTGTACCGTTCTCTATATCCTCCGAAATTATAATATCATTTAAGCAGTTATAGTAAAGCTCGGGCAGCTCGCCATTTTTGATTACCCATACGGCAGTTTCGTCCTCTTTGAGATAGTCAAGGCTCTTATAAGCGTTAAGTCCGACCAAATTCGTTAAGAAAGACGGAATTTTCAATGCGCTTGTCGGACGCGATGTGCCTGTCGCATTTGTAATGCCGTTTGAGAGAATGTCGCTGTTATAGTAAGCGCCTGTAAAATCAAAATAATTATTCGAGTTCCAGCCTATTATATAGCCGCTGTCAGCCGTATATGAGCTTGATGTGCTTGAAGTCTTTGCGCTTACATTATTCGCTATTGCAAGCAGACCGTTTGCCGTTGATTTACTTTGAGCAGATGTACCGTGCGCCTGACCAAGTATGCCGCCTGCGTATGCTCCGCGTGTTGCCGATTCCGCGTAAACTATTCCGTCAACATTGGCAAAGCTGCGTTTAATTGCAACACCGTCATCTATATTTGCTGTAACCGTATATGTTTTATATGTATCTTCCATTGATTTTAAATACGGATAACCACCATTTATAGATGAATTAACACCCCATATTGAAGAGCTTAGGCTTGTTGTATTTAGGTTTAATTTTGATTTGTATGCAATGTCTGTCAGCTTGTATTCATAACCGTGCCACACACCCGGTCTTCCATTAAGCTCTTTGTTATGATTTGTATAACAATGGCTAATATATAAATCTCCGTCAGACCACACATCAGATACTATTTCCTTGCTATATGTTCCTGATATATTTCCTATGTTATATGAATATTCAAGAGTACCTGCATGTATATTTCCTACAAGACCTGCCGCATATTCACCAGACACTGCTCCTTTGTTATAGCAATTTGAAATACTTCCACCGTTGCTATAAAACCCTACTCGTCCAGCTATTCCGCCAGCAATGTATCCTCCTATTAATTGTGCTGAATTATAACATTGCTCTATACTGCCGCGACTCTGTTCTCCAGCTATTCCACCAGCAGTATAACTCTTTACAGTACCCATACTATAACAATATTCAATTTCACCATAATTTGTTCCGGTAATCATACCTCCACTTGACGAGCTCTCAGTTTCTGAGGTAATATTGGCATAAACATAACAATTACTAATTATTCCATCATTGTAAGTTGCAATTACGCCTGCGGTTACATGAGAAGTATTTTCTGTATATATGAGTGATCGAATTATTCCAAGATTTTGTACTGTACCATAGTTACCAATAATTAATCCTGAATACCTCCTGGGAATAGGGTCCGCTAGAGCTGATTTATCAGCGTATTCAGAGTATAAACCGCTTATATGGAAATTATTTCCATTCAAAACACCTTCAAATTTATTAATCATATTCCATTTATTTGCTGGTCTATTTGTATCTGACCAATTTCCCCAACCCGTAGTATTATTCAAATAAATATCGTTAGCTAATTCAATGGTATATCCTTTAAATGTAATATCTGTTGGGAAGTTTGTTCCTTCGGTAATTTTGCCCCATGAAACATCACTAACCCACGCAAGCTCCTCGCCGTTTGTTACAGTGTAAGTTTTTGTCGTAGCGTTATATGCCGGTTCTTTTGATGTGCCGTCCCATATATCAATCTCGTCTGTGCCTTCTTCCCACTTTGCGTAGAGTGTCATATCGCTTGTAACGGTCTGTGAGAAGTCGTATTCATTCTTAAACGCCGGATCTGTGTACCAAGTCGCTTTATATCCGTCCTTTTTCGGCATATCCGTGCGGCTGATGGTCTGACCGCCATTTACGGTAACAGTCGGGTTTGCTTTTGCCGTCATTCTTCCCGCAAGTCCGCCGGCTATTCCGAATCCGGCGCCGTCAGATATACTTGTAACTGATTGACCGTCATATTTACAGTCGGAAATTTTTGCGCTGTCTGTAATTCCTTTTCCTATAAGACCGCCGGCAAATGTAGTTCCTCCGCTTGATGAAACATAAATACTGCTGCCGTATTCTTCGCCGTTAATTGTTTTAATTTTTCCTTTATCAAACTGAGCTGAGCAGACTTTCAATTCACCAGCAAGATTTCCTACAAGTCCACCTATGTTATAACTAGCCGTTGATGTTCCTTGAATCTCGTTTGTCAGATACGGCGCGCTGACGCTACAGGTTTCAGCTGTTTTTGATAAATATCCGCACAAACCACCGAAACTTACACCTTCAGCAGTTGATACCGTACTGAATAATCCATTTTCAGAAGCAGTGACAAAGCTGTTTTCTACATCAGCATTCGCTTGACCTATAATAATGCCCGCATCAAAATTGCCTGCCTTTAAATTTATGCTGCATTCGTTTGCTTTGCAGTCTGAAATTAGTCCGTTATCTGCCTTGCCTATTATACAGCCTGCTCTTGAATAAGTCGAGTTTACTTCTGCTGATAATCCTGACACGGTAAAATACAGCGCATTACAGCCGTTTACATTTGTATTGCCTGTATATCCGGCTATACCTCCGACGTTTAAAATATTTGCTGAAGAAATGTTTTCAATCGCGCCTGTAATAGTCAGGTTTTTAATTTCACTGTCCTTTACGAATCCGAACAGACCGACATGGTTTTCTCTTGGCTGCGTGATGTATAGGTCGGAAATTGTAAAGCCGTTGCCGTCAAACGAGCCGTAGAAAAGCTGAGTGTCGTTTCCGTACAAGCCAATCGGAACCCACTCATTATATCCCAAGTTGATATTATCAGTTAATTTGTAATACTTATATTCCGGTATAGCTGTCTGCGAATTTACAGTGCTAGCAAGATAGGCAAGCTCGGCGGCGTTTGAAATCTGATATGGATTTTCTTCCGTTCCGTCACCGCCCGCAAAGCCGTCCGCTATTTCCTGCGCCCAGCCTGTGCTGCCCCATACGGCATATAGGGTAGTGTCCACTTCAAGCTTATAGTCAACGCCTATTTTGTACTGCGGCTCGGTTGCGTTCTTGCTTGTCGCCCAGCCTCGCAGATAATAACCTGTATTTACCACATTATTCGGCATACGCATTGAGTTTCCGTAGGTTATTTTTGCGTTCTCCAAATCGCCCTTGCCGCCGTTTGCGTCAAAGTTTATTGTGTATATTTCCGGCTCCCAGACTGCATAAAGCGTTATTTTTGCGTTCTTGGTATATCTGTCGCCTGCCTGATACTGCGCTGCTGTCGCAGTTTTACTTGACGCCCAGCCTTTAAAGACATAATGTGCCTTTGTTGGCTTTGACGAGGACAGAGTAAGATTTTCGTCCTGAATTTTCGTCTGTGAGGACGGTGCGCCACTGCCGCCGTTTGCATTGTAGGAAACATTATATGTATTATAAATCCTGAATGATGAACAGGACGCGCTGCGCGTTTGTCCCGTATTATTGTTCTTAACCGTCATTGACGCAGTATAACTATGTCCCTGCGGCAAAGTTATGGTACGGCTTGTGTCGGTCATTTTATAGTCATCATAAAATCTTCCGTCTTGATAGACATTTACTATGTATGAATCGGCATTTGACACGTTATTGCGATAGAACGTTGTTCTGCCCGATGTGCGGTTAAATTCACGCGTCAGCCTTGCATTGCCAAGAGGGTAGCAGGAGGAACAGGATTTGACATTCTGATATCCGCCCGTGTATTCCTTGCTATTACAGCCAGAGCAAGTTCTGTATTTTCTATGAGGATGAGAAGAATCATATCCTGATGTCCACGAATGAGTATGCGGTTTTGGAGTAGGCTTAGGAGCCGTTACATACGTAGAACAATTTAACAAAAATGTCGGATCTAACAAATCTTTTCTTGCCCAACAATTTTTGTTTACCGCAAGATATGGATGATTTATATTATTATACTTACTAAATCCAAATATACGGTCCGAATCTGTTCCCGCGTAAAGTTCAAGGTGCAGCATACCTATTCCGTAGTTATTCTTCTTAATAGTACCTATTTGCTGACCTTTTGTAACCCTTGCACCATTTCCGACTGCTGGCGCAATTTCACCATAAACAATAACACCGCCCGAATCGTTACTTACCGCAATAGCATCTGTACCCGCATAATAACCTGAACAATAAGCTGTAACTGTTCCGCTATCCATAGCATATACCGGTGTTCCGATTACTCCTGATGTCGGAATCCAGTCCATTCCTGAATGATTGCGTGTACCATTATTTCTTGAAGCCCCAAATTCTCTTCCGTTATTTACCGGCAAAATATTGACTTTAATCGGTTTTTCCCAATTGGCAAGCGCCATTGATTTAAACGAATCCAAATTAAAAGCCGCTTCCGCATGCCTTTCAGTTATTGGCACGAGTGTAAATATAAAACTCAATGCCAATACTATACTTAATAATTTTTTTCTCATTGTTTTGCCCCTTCCATTTTCATTTACCACATAATGATGATTATGTGGTA
>CAYUSE010000088.1:0-6362 GCA_964447095.1 uncultured Lachnospiraceae bacterium
GCGTATTTGAACCGTCATAGCTGAAAATTGTATGATTGTGCAAATCCACTGTGTACAACGAACTTCTCCCCTTTCTTTCATAATTTTATTCTGTTTTTATAATACCACACCAAAATATAACATGTCAATGTTTTCAGGTAATTTTAAAGATATTCTTGTATTGTCTATTGAAAAAACAGGATAATAATGGTACAATGAAAATATGAGGTGACAGCATAATGAATATAGTTAAAATAAATAATTTAGCAAACACACTCCTCGGCATGAACGGCGGATGTCCGGAAAGTCCCGACGGAAAACATATCGTCTATGCTATGAAGGAAAATCTTGATGAAGGAAAAACGAAAATCATGATTTGCGACAGAAATTTGACAAATCATCGTCATATTTTCACAGTAAACTGCGGAAATCATAACGGACCCTCCGCAACCTTTACCGACAACTCAACGATTGTGTTTCGGGACAGCGTTGATAATCTTCCGCTGTTTCGGATAATGGATATAAATTCGGGCAAAATTAAATATGAAATCTTCGCTAAGGAGAGTCACTGTGCCGAAAACGGAAAATATCCGTTTTCCGTATCCTCTGAATTTCTCGGCAAAAATCCAAACTATCCCGAAATAGCCGAAAACGGAATTTATATTCTTGATATTGCCTCCGGAAAAATAACGCTTGCGGCATCAGAAAAAGATATTTGCGATATGGTTATTTCTCACGGTCTCACGGCAACGGAAAGAACGGCGTCCGTAAGCCATGTTCAGCTAAACCCGTCGGGCACGTCGGTTATGATGCGTCTCGGCGTTCCCGAATGTCCTGTATTCGGTGCGCTGGGCTGTATAGACCTTGATACACGCAAAACTCATATTATTCCTGACAAGCCCGTTCATCAGCTTTGGTTTGACAATGATACATATATGGCGACGCGTCAGTTTAATAAAGGCAAGCTTATCGAAATGGATACAAGCTATATCGCGCGCTTTTCAAAGGACGGCGAGGAACTTGAAATATTAGGCGGAATTTCAAATCACACAGATGCAAGTCCCGACAGGCAATATTTCGCCGGTGACCGCTGTTATCCCGGCTATGCGCCCAATATATATTTATATAAAAGAGGAAATAAAACGCCGATTGCGGAATTTGAAATGCCCGATGAACAGGAAACTGTCTGGAAAAAGCAGGTTCACCCCAATCCGTCATTTTCGCGTGACGGCAAGCGTCTTTATTTTAACCGTCCGCGCAAAGGCGGCGGAACTGATGCTGTTTTTGCCGACATTTCAGATATTCTAAAATAGGAGAAAGCCATGAAAATACTTATAATGTCAATAAGAGCCGGATACGGGCATCATTCTACCGCCAAGGCTATGATTGAACAATTTACTGAGCACGGTCACGAATGCCAAATGCTCGATATATTTGATTACATAAATCACCATCTGGGAAATTCCATTCAGGACAGTTATTTGCTGTCTACAAAATACTTGTCGGAAACTTATGGCAAGGTCTACGGCAGACTTACAAAAAAGGACGAGCCTTATGATAAAAAATCAATAACCGCTATAATATCGCGGCTAATTTCAAAAAAACTCGAAAAATTTGTTATGGAATTTAATCCTGACCTCATTATCGGAACACACAGCTATGCAGGAGTGGTAATGAGCATTTTAGCAACACGCGGCGTTATTGATTGCCCGACAATCGGAATTGTGACGGACTTTACCGTTCACCCGTTCTGGGAAAGCACCTTCCTTGATTTTTACGCAATCCCCGATATGCTGTTGTCGTATGAAATGAAAAGAAAAGGAATAAGTGAAAAAAAGCTTTTGCCGACAGGTATTCCTATTGGTAAAAAATTTGCATCTAAACTCGATAAAAAGACGGCTCGCGAAATGCTTAAAATTGAAGATAAAAAAACAGTGCTTGTCATGATGGGCTCAATGGGCTACGGAAACATCAAAAAAACACTGATTGAAATGGACGAATATCCCGAAAATTTTCAAATTTTATGCGTATGCGGTTCAAATAAAAAGGCAAAAGCTGACATTGACGAATATATTTGGAAAAAACCAGTCTATACCTACGGTTTTGTTGACAATGTGGACGTAATGATGGACGCGTCCGATTTCATTATATCAAAGCCCGGCGGTCTTACAACCTCGGAAACACTCGCAAAAGGTCTGCCTATGATTACCATGAACCCGCTTCCCGGTCAGGAGGACAGAAACTTAAACTTCCTCGTAAACAACGGTGCGGCGATAAGCGTAAACAGCACATATTCCATATCGGAAGCGCTTCATCAGCTCTTTTCATGCCCATGGCGCGTATCACTTCTGCATGAGAGCGTGAAAAACCTTGGAAAACCAAACGCCTCAAAGGACCTTTACGAATTTTGCGAAAACCTGCTTGCAAACTCTGCTGAAACGGTAAACACCTTACCCGAAAGGTAATTTAAGATACCTGCGTCCGACTGAAAATCAAAGGACAATTTATAGCTGTAAAGCGAATATCCGCTCTTTGTTTTCTTCGCGCCGTATTTTACGTCGCCGACAAGCGGATGACCAATATAGGCAAGCTGTGCGCGGATTTGATGTGTTCTGCCTGTCAAAAGCTCAACCTCGGCAAGCGAGGAGCTTTTGTTTTCGGCAAGGATTTTATATCTTAACATCACCTGCTTTGCGTTTTCTGAAATCGTATCCGAAACGGATACGATTTTTTCTTCGCGCGTTAAATATGCCGTTAATTCATCCTCTTTTTTCGGATGCCCCTCTATAATACACAAATAAAACTTTCTTATCTCTCTATTTTTAATTTTTTCATTTATAATCCGAAGTGATACGGCATTTTTTGCCGCGATTATAATTCCGCCTGTGTTTCGGTCAAGACGGTTGCAGAGCGCGGGAGAAAAGCTATGCTCAGCTTTGGGATTATATTCGCCCTTTTCATAAAGATAGCTTTGAATTTGATGAATAAGAGTATTTTTTGTCCCCTTATCATCTGCGTGAACGACTGTGCCGGCTTCTTTGTTTACAAGAATAATATTTTCATCTTCATAGACAATATCAAGCTTTGTCTTTATCGGAATAAACTCCTTTTTTTCCTTGAAAAATTCATCCTTAAAATAGAGCTGTAAAACATCACCCTCGCAAAGCCTGTAATCACCGTTTTTTACATGCCTGTTATTTACGCGGACACAGTTTTTGCGAAGCCCCTTATAAAGCGCGCCCGATGGAATATTCATATATTTTGCGAGGAATTTGTCAAGACGCGTATCGGCATCGTTGGCGTTTATTGTAATACTTCTCATTAAAATCACCGTATTTGAATTTATTTTTATGTTTCTATTGTATCACAAAGTTTTTTGTGATACAATAGGGAGTATAAATTTAACGACTTTAACGGAGGAATAAATAATGGGACTTTTTGGCGGAGGATACAATAAGCCCGGCAAGGGCGTTGACAAAAACGCGCCGAAGAAAAAAGGATTTTTCTTATTTTGGGAAATAATCGCGCGGAAATTCACAAAATTTTTGCAGGCGAATTTCATGTACGCTCTTACAAGTATCGGCTGGCTTGCGGTTTTGTATTTCTTTATGAATGGATTTTTAATGGGCTATGAAGGCAAGCTCGCTCAGGTACTTTCCGCGTCGGGCGGTGCGGACACACAGGAAGCGGCAGGTATGCTTATTTTATCGCTTAATCTGCTTTTTGTCATGGGCATATTTATGCTTTGGGGCTTTGCGCCGATTTCAGCGCCGTTTGCATACATAATGCGCTGCTTTACGAGGGGCGAGCATGTCTGGATAATGAGCGACGGCTTCTCGAAATTCAAGGAAAATATCAAGCAAAGCCTTATTGTTCTGCTTGTGGACGTAATTGTTCTGATATTCGGGCTTAACGCGCTTTTGTTTTACTATTCTGCATTCGTAAACATGGGCGGAATAGCATGGATGATACTTTGCTATATTACATTTTTACTGCTGTTAATCTATACAATGATACATCCGTATTTATATCAGCTCATGGTAACATTTAAGTGCACAACCGGACAGCTTTATAAAAACGCGGTACTTTTAACACTTGGCAGGCTGCCGATGAATTTTTTGCTGACGGTAATAGAGGCTCTTTTCGTATTCATTGCATTTATCTGTACAAACCCAATGTTTGCGCTGATTTTCACTGTCTTTTTAGGACCCTGCATAATGTGTTATCCGAACCAATTCTACGCGGCGCGCATAATTGAAAAATCAATTCTCAGCGACATGGAAAAGAAAACAAATCCTGTCAAAATAACATATCTTGACGAGGATGAAAACACCGAAGCTGCATCAGATATTTCGGAGGATGATGACGTATGATTTTAGGCGAATATGATGTTGCCGTTATCGGCGGCGGTCATGCAGGAATTGAGGCGGCTCTTGCCTCGGCAAGGCTTGGCATGAAAACGGTTATGTTTTCAATAAGCCTCGATGCAATCGGCAATCTCCCCTGCAACCCGAGTATCGGCGGAACGGCTAAAGGGCATCTTGTACGTGAAATTGACGCTTTGGGCGGAGAAATGGGAAAAGCTGCCGACGCGACATTTATACAGTCGAAAATGCTTAACCGCGGCAAAGGTCCAGCAGTTCACTCACTGCGCGCTCAGATTGACAGAAAAAAATATCACACAGACATGAAACGCCGTCTTGAGGAGCAGGAAAACCTGTTCGTAAAACAAGCGGAAATTATCGATATTAAACTTGATAACGGCAAGATATGCGGCGTTGTGACGCATACAGGCACAGAATATGCCGTAAAATCCGTAATTGTCGCAACAGGCACATACTTAAAGGGAAAAATCCTTATAGGAAGTTATTCGCGCGAAAGCGGTCCTGACGGCATGTTCCCTGCAAATCAGCTGTCGGAAAGCCTCCGCAAAATCGGCGTGGAGCTTGTCCGCTTCAAAACGGGAACGCCTGCGAGAATACATGCCGATTCACTCGACTTTGACAAAATGGAGGTCGAAACGGGTGATGAAAAAATTACGCCGTTTTCGTTTGAAACAGAGAATATAGGAACAAATCAGGTTGTCTGCCACCTCGTTTATACAAACGAGGAAACGCACAAAATTATAATGGATAATTTAGAGCGTTCGGCAATGTACGGCGGACTTGTAGAGGGCGTTGGTCCAAGATACTGCCCTTCAATTGAAGACAAGGTCGTAAAATTCCACGATAAACCGCGCCATCAGATTTTCATTGAGCCTATGGGGCTCGACACAAAGGAAATGTACGCGCAGGGCTTTTCGACAAGTCTGCCCGAGGACGTGCAGCTCAAAATGTACCGCTCGATTAAGGGCATGGAGCATGTTGAAATTATGCGGAGCGCTTACGCAATTGAATACGACTGCTGCAATCCCTTACAGCTTAAAGCAACGCTTGAATTTAAAAGCATTCCGAACCTTTACGGCGCAGGACAGTTCAACGGAACGTCGGGCTATGAGGAAGCGGCGGCGCAGGGGCTTATCGCAGGAATTAACGCCGCGCTTAAATTAAAAGGCGAAGAACCGCTTATTCTTGACCGCTCGGACGGATATATCGGCACGCTGATTGACGACCTTATTACAAAAGGCACAAACGAACCGTACCGAATGATGACCTCACGCTCCGAATACCGTCTGCTTTTAAGACAGGATAATGCGGACGAGCGTCTTACGCCGTTCGGCTACCGCGTGGGGCTTATAAGCGAAGAACGCTATCAAAAATTACAGGAAAAGCTGAAACTGGTGGACGAGGAAATAAAGCGGCTTTCCTCAACCGTAATACCACCCAAAGACGCAAATCCTCTTTTGGAAAAATACGGCACAACCCCCGTAAAAACAGGCATACATTTAAGCGACATGCTCAAACGCCCCGAGCTCGATTATGAAAAGCTCGCCGAAATTGACGCAAACCGTCCCGTTTTACCCGAAGCGGTAACGGAACAGGCGGAAATTAAGCTTAAATACAATGGATATATTGAGCGTCAGAACGTGCAGGTAGAACAATTTAAAAAATTAGAAGCAAAGCTTTTGCCTGAAAATCAGGATTATTCAAATATCCACGGACTCCGTCTTGAGGCAAGGCAAAAGCTAAACCAAATCCAGCCGAAATCGCTCGGTCAGGCGTCGAGAATTTCAGGTGTTTCGCCGTCAGATATGTCGGTACTGATAGTCTGGCTGGAGAGCTTAAAACAAAAATAAAAGCGTGTTTTATCGCAATTAAAAGAGGCTTTATAAAGCCTCTTTTAAAATACTGTGTATTATATCTTTTCCATTTTCACCACAGTTTCTGCAGGGTGTGTACGCGGAAACATATCAAATGCTTCGGCAGCAGTAATTTCATATCCGT
>CAYUSE010000089.1:0-6217 GCA_964447095.1 uncultured Lachnospiraceae bacterium
TGCTTTTGCATAATCATATATATCTTCAAAATCCATTCTTTTGTTTAATATTCCGCGGTTTGCATATATTAAGCTGAATATTTATCTGCCGAGAGCATTGGAAATTGTGATACTTCTCTTTATTTTTTCAGCGGAAATTCTCGGTGAAATCCAGAGCTTTTATACCATATTTTCAAATTGGGACACCATTTTGCATACTATCAACGGATTTATTATGGCGGCTATCGGATTTGCGCTTATCGATATTTTAAATCAGGCGCCGAATATCCATTTTAATATGTCGCCTGTTTTCGTAACCGTTGTGGCGTTCTGTTTTTCGATGACGATAGGTGTTTTATGGGAATTTTTTGAGTTTACGGGCGACTATTTCTTTCACACCGATATGCAGAAGGATTTTATAGTGCATTCAATTTCCTCTGTGGCTCTTAACCCGTCGGGTCTGAATAATACGATAAAGCTCGACGGAATAAAAGATACGATTATAAATTACGCGGACGGGCAGTATATTGTAAACGGCGGATACCTTGATATTGGAATTGTTGATACAATGAAGGATTTAATGGTAAATTGTTTGGGCGCGCTTGTTTTTTCGGTGTTCGGTTGGCTGTACATTAAAAACCGCGGCAAGGGTAATATAATTCGTAAATTTGTACCGAGAATGAAAACAGAAGAGGAAATCGAGCGCACAAAGAAAATAATGAAAACGATTTACAAATAAAATATTTTGTGATATGATATAATTATTAACGCAAGGGAGGTTGATTTATATGATGTATCCGTTTATGACGCTGAACGACGAAACGGAAATAGTTCATTCCGAGATGAAGGACGACGGAACGGTTAAGGTGTATATTGAAAAGCCTGTATATGACGGCTTTCATAATGCAACTTGTTATTTGCCTGAATACAAATGGGAAGATATAGTTGGATTTACGGAAGAAGAAATGAGTTATTATGAGAAACTAATAAAAAATAATGCCCACTTAATATTGGAGTTTGCTCAAGAAGGAGGCTTTGCCAATGCCTCAAATTTTTAAAATAGGCTCATATATTATATTCTTTTGGTCTAATGAAAATAAGCCTACAGAGCCTATTCATGTTCATATAGCGGAACATAATCCAAAAGCAAATTCTACAAAGATATGGATTACACAAACAGGCAAGACATTGGTTTGTAATAATAACTCTAATATCCCTCCACATATTTTAAGGACATTGCTGAAGATTATTGAGGCGAACAGTCAAGAAATTCAACAAAAGTGGTTTGAGTATTTTGGAGAAATAAGATATTTCTGCTGATAAAATTTAATAAAAATCAGCCGCTATATCAACCGCAGTTAAAATTCCTGCGATAATAATTGCGGCACAAAGCATACGGTAAAGCGTATTGGATATAGCTCGTTTGAGGATTGTAAAAGCTTAACAAGCATTGATGATAGCGCGTTTAAGTATTGTATCAAGATAACTTTTGTCAAGGGGTAATTTGATATTTTTAACAGTTATTCTATTGTGATAATTCGGTTTTCACCGTCCCAATCAACTGTATATCCCAATTCCTCACTAAGAAAACGGACGGGAACTATGGTTTTGCCGTTTATAAGCTGAGCCGGAACGTCCATACTGACTGTCTGACCGTTTACATCTGCCTCGGTATCGTCTATTGCAAATGATACTGCCGTATTATCTTGTGAAATTGTTGCAGTCTGCGTATCTGCATTCCAATCTACAGTCGCTCCCATTTGCTCAAACAGAAAACGAATAGGGATAAGCGTTCTGCCATTTTCTATAACAGGCGGCTGTTCAAAAGCTAAATAAGTATCTTGATATTTTACTTTTGGAGTGTCTTCAAGTTCTTCCATAGCTGCATAAAACGTTTCTTTATCAGTAGAGAGAAGAATATTATAATTTTTTATATAGAATTTAGTATCATCTTCCCAAAACAGAATTTCAAAATCATCTTTCTTCATTAACGTTGGGGCAGCATTTACGCAAAAATTCAAGTTGGTTTTCATTGAATTAATACCATCTGCAAATATATATGTTTTTTTACTCACATCATCCCAACATAATACCCATTTTGCTATAGTTCTGCTATGTTTCACCCCAAAAATTTCGTCATTAAATTTTTCAACTTCATATTTAATATCTATATTTTTTGCATTATATGGAAACTGGTTAATGTTGAAATTTTCGCTTAGGATACGATATTGTTCTATATTTTCTGGCAGAGTATTACCAATAGGTACTACAGGCAGAGGCATTGCCTTTTCACCGCTCATTCCTGATAGATAGTAATAACCATTTATTTGTGATATATATCCAACCTTTGTATTGTATGTATCATAAAGCCACATAACATTAGGTTCTGGCATTATATCAATTGTTGGAATATCATCGTCTTTTGACCAGTCGTATGTATATCCCTGACTATATATTATATGATTTTTAGTGTCATAAACTGCTCTATTTTCCCATTCAACTTTTTCTACATTAAAATTAATTATAGCGTATCCTGTTATTGACGGAATTATCATTATAACGCTTAATATCGTTGCTATAAATTTCTTCATAAATTTACTTCTTTCTATCTAATTATCAAAACATTTTGTATTATTCAAGTTATACAACCGCGGTTAAAATTCCTGCGATAATAATTGCGGCGCAAAGCATACGGTAAAGCGTATGCTTTTCTTTAAATACTATTCTGCCGCCGATAATCGTTACCATAACAGAGCATTGCTTTATAAGTGTCATTGCGATTACGGTACTGTTCTGATAGCCGCATGCGACAAACAGAGCCTTGTCGCCGACTACAAACAGCACGCTCATAATCAATATCCAATAATTTGTTTTAAGCGTTTTGAAATTGATTTTTGTGCGCGTAACAAGCATATAGCCAAGGTATAAAATCACAAGGAAAAACATATACCAGAATTGAAGCTGTCCGCTTTCGATATGCCCCATGAGCATTTTATCCAGAAGCTCCGAGATTGCGTTCATAAGGCATGATACCATTATCAGAGCTATGTACACAGCGCGCGTTTTCTCGCCGTTTTTTTCTTTTTTGAGATTTACAAGCAGCAAGCCTAAAACAACGAGCGCCATTCCAAGAAGCTTGCCGCCCGTCATAACTTCGCCGAGCACCGTTACTCCCAAAACCGACGCGAACACTACCCGCGACATATCCATAATTCCGAAAAACCCTATCGGCAGCTTGCTTATTGCCTTAAAGCTGCATATCCACGCGATAAATATAATGAATGATTTTATCATTATAAAGCCGATATAATGCATATCCATCGACACCGCGCTTTTTAATTCAGGCGTCACAAATAAAAAGCTGATGAAGGTATAGAAAAATAATACCTCCATAGCCGTATTTTTCTCAAGCGCCTTTTTCTTTACAATGTCGCGTATTCCCTTAAATATTCCGTAAAGCGATACAAGTGCAATCCACATATATTTAACCCCGCAATGTTTTTTGTTATTAGATTACCACATTTTGCGAAATTTTGCAAGTGCGTAAGTGCGTATATTACCAGAACAGCATATCATTGCCTCTTAGCTTATATATCGCCTCGGCAAAGAAATAATCGCCGTAGATAATCGGGATATGTCTGTTGTTATCTTCACAGTGATATGCCGTTGTACCCATTTTCAGGATTGCATCCTCTTTGTCCGTCCAGTCACAGCAATTTTTTTCAAGAGCTTTGAGTATTTTTATCGCCGCGCCCATATACAGCTTTTTCTCAAATTCTCCAACTTGCTTCGCAAGCTCGATAAGTCCGCAGGCAGCACACGCTCCTGCTGTTGAGTCTATAATTTCAGGCTCATCCGGAGCGCGGAAATCGGCTCTTGGCAGATATTCCGTCTCGGATACACAGGCAATAAAATAATGCGCGGCACGTTTTGCAGTGTCAAGATACTCCTGTCTGCCTGTATGAATATAGCTTAAAACATAACCGTAAAGCGCCCAGCTTTGACCGCGTGACCATGACGAGCCGGCTTCATAGCCCTGACCGCCCATGTTTTCTATTACCTCGCCCGTTACGGTATCGAGATTTACCACATGATTTGCCGAGCCATCGGGGCGGATATGTGTACGAAGAAGCGTATCGGCGTGATTTTCGGCAATAAATCGGTAACGATCATCCTTATGCTCCTTTGCCGCCCAATACAAAATCGGTAAATTCATCATGCTGTCAATGATAACCCAGCCGTTCATATCGCCGTTCCATGCGCGGATAAATTTTCCCGAAATATTGTAGCGCGCGGCAAGAATATCAGCGGCATACAAAGTTCGAAGCCGCGATTTATTGCCGCCGAAAAGACGGTAATTCACTCCGCTTGAAATATGCCACATAAAACCTACGTCGTGATATAAGCCGTCATAGTCTTTAAACGCGCCGTCAAGGATTTCCTCGGCTCTCTCGGCGGTCTTTCTGTAGCGTTCATCCTTTGTGCCGATATACATCAGCCACATCAAGCCCTCCCAAAAACCGTTCGTCCACCATGTGATATTTTTTTCAGCCATATTGTCATGCACGCCGTTTTCAGAGGTGTAGGGAATTTTTTCACGCGAGGTCTCGCTGACAATTTTCAGCTTCTTGTCAAGCTTTTCCCATACACTGTCAATCCATGCTTTATTTTCGGCAATAATTTTATCCATTTTGTTCTCTCCGTATCCATATTATTTTTATTATATTTTAAGTATATATTAAGCTTATATATTCTGTCAAGCCCTGTGAGCCTGTTATAATAATTTTAATAATACCTTGATTTTTTTCTGTAAATATTTTATAATAATAATGTATTTGCTATGACGCTTAATAACTAATAATATAAAAAAAGAGGTTTAAATATGAAAACAGCAATAATCGGACTGGGACTAATCGGCGGCTCAATCGCGCGGCGGCTTCGCGGCTTTCACAACACGACCATTGCCGCCTACAACCGCACGGCTTCAACTATCGCTCTTGCAAAGCAGGACGGCGCGATTGACGAGGGTTCGTCAAATCCCGCCGAAGTAATCGAGGGCGCGGATTTAATAATTCTTTGCCTTTATCCGCAGCTTAATGTTGATATTATCCGCGACAATTTACAGCATATAAAACCGGGCGCGGTTATAACCGACGTTTCGGGCGTAAAGGGCTTTATGGTGGACGAGCTTTCAAAAATACTGCCCGATACCGTTGACTTTATCGGAGCGCACCCCATGGCGGGACGCGAGGTCGGCGGCTATCAGAGCTCAACGGACACGCTGTTTAATAAAGCGTCGTTTTTAATCACGCCGACAGCGGATAATAAGCCCGAAAATATCGCGCTTATCCGCGAGCTTGCCGAATATATCGGCTGCAAGCACGTTGTCACGACAACGCCCGAGGAGCATGACGCGATTATTGCGTACACAAGCCAGCTTATGCACGTCGTTGCGGTTGCGCTTTGCGATAATCCGATGATTGAGCGCTCGACATTTTTTAGCGCAGGAAGTCTGCGCGACTGCACGCGTGTTGCGGTAATAAACGCCGAAATGTGGAGCGAGTTGTTTACGGAAAACAAGGACGCGCTCGCCGCTCGGATTGACGAAATGCAAAAAAGCCTTGAAAAAATCAAGGTTGCGGTTCAAAACAGCGACAGGGCAGCTTTGGAGGAAATTATGAAACACGCCACGGAGCAAAAAATGAAATGGCTTATGGAATAAGCGTTTGCAAAGCAAACGCGAAGTGTCTGACGAACGGCAGCGACTTTCGCCGCGTAGCGGCAGTCAGTTCGCGATAGTGAGTCTGACACAAAAAAGTTTAACTTTCGCTTTTATTAAAATTTGTAAAACAAATTCAAAGCATTAAAAAAAGCAGCGTATAAAACGCATTTCTCTTAATCATACCACATGATTTCCGTAATTCTTATTTTAAATGAGAAATGCGCTTGCTACAAAAAATACGCTGCCCTAATCGAACAGCGCAAAAAAATGCTGCTGTTTCAGTTAATGTCACAAAACCGAAAACCAGAAAAATATCGTTACACACAGTCTTTTCTACCTTAACAGCATTTTTATCAAAAAAAAAGTGATAAAAAAGACTTTAGGTGTAAAAAATATTAAGTTTTCGGTTTGTGACGAGTACAGTATAACATAAATGGCACGCTTTGTCAAGGAGGAAAGAAAAAAATGCCGAGAAATGAAGAAGAGAAAAAGGGCTTGTCCCTTTTGGGAAATAAA
>CAYUSE010000090.1:0-6186 GCA_964447095.1 uncultured Lachnospiraceae bacterium
AAACAAAGTCTACTCCACCTCCGCGCTAAAACAATTTCGCAAGCGCCTTTTTGATAATCTCGTCAACTCCGAGATTATTGTCAAGCCCTCTTACCGCCGCGCTTGCGTCGGCAACGCTGTATCCGAGCACAACAAGCGCGTTTACAGCCTCGCCGAGATGGTCTGCCGTATCAACGGGCGACAAATCGGCTTGTATATCAAGGCTTTCGTTTTTCATCTTATCCTTTAATTCAAGTATAATCCTCTGCGCAAGCTTCGGACCTACGCCTGACGCTTTCGTTATAAGCTTTGCATTGTCCGTCACAATTGCAACCGCAATATCGGCAGGCGACGCGACAGATAAAATAGCAAGCGCGGCTTTAGGACCTACTCCCGAAACGGAAACAAGACTCAAAAACATATTCTTTTCTTCAATCGTCGTAAAGCCGAATAAATCCTGTGCGTCCTCGCGAACGCTCAGATATGTATAAACCGTAATATCCGAACCGACCTCGCCTGCATTTTGCAGGCTTGACAGCGACGTATTTATAAGATAGCCTATTCCGTTGTTGTCAACAACCATAAATCCGTTGTCCTTCTGAATAAGCTTGCCTTTTATATAATAATACATAATTTTCTCCGTTTCTGTTGCATTTCAACACAATTATACTCATAAATCCGCATATTGTCAAGCTTTTCCGCTATCTTACACCATTCATTCCAAGCATCTTGTTTATCTTATTTGAGTGCGCGTGACAAATCGCAATTGCGAGTGCATCGGCGGCATCATCGGGTTTAGGTATTGCGTTAAGTCCGAGCATGACCTTTACCATCTGCTGAATTTGCTTCTTGTCAGCTCTGCCGTAGCCTGTTACGGACTGCTTTACCTGTAACGGCGTGTATTCGCAAATCGGCACATTTTTATTCGCGACAGCGACAAGCAGAACCCCTCGCGCCTGCGCGACATTTATTGCCGTTTTCTGATTGGAATTGAAGAACAATTCCTCAATTGCCACAGCGTCAGGCTTGTACTTATCTATATACATTGTCATTTCCTCGTATATCTTTTTCAATCTCTCAACCGTCGGCATACCTGCGGGCGTGGTTATCGCGTTGTATTCAAGCGTGCGGAATTTGTTGCCGATATATTCGACAACACCTATTCCGACAATCGCATAGCCCGGGTCTATTCCTATAATAATCATAAATTCCTCCGTTTTGTATAAGTTTGCTATTGCAATATTCAATAAATAGGTGTATAATTATTTCAAATATTAAGTATTTGTCATTTTTTGCAATTACTTACAGTATATCACATTTAAGGAGGAAAATCAACTATGGCAAAGGAAAAGGTTGTTTTAGCATATTCGGGCGGACTTGATACTTCTATCATTATCCCGTGGCTAAAGGAAAATTATGACTATGACGTAATCGCGGTATGCGGCGATGTAGGTCAGGGCAAGGAAACGGACGGTCTTGAGGAAAGAGCAAAAAAGGCGGGCGCATCAAAGCTTTATATCGCGGATTTAAGAGATGACTATGTAAAGGACTATATTTTCCCGACATTAAAGGCAGGCGCGGTATATGAGGGCAAGTACCTTTTGGGTACATCACACGCAAGACCTATTATCGCTAAGAAATTAGTTGAAATCGCGCATAAGGAAGGCGCGGTTGCGATTTGTCACGGCGCAACGGGAAAGGGTAACGACCAGGTTCGTTTCGAGCTTGGCATTAAAGCTCTTGATCCGTCGCTAAAAATTATCGCTCCGTGGAGAATTTGGGACATCAAATCACGCGAAGACGCAGTTGATTACGCGGAAGCTCACCACATTGACATTCCCGTTACGAAAAAGGACTTGTATTCGCGCGACAGAAATATATGGCATATCAGCCACGAGGGCATGGATTTGGAAGACCCTGCAAACGAGCCGCAGCTTGACAGTCTGTTAAAGCTCGGCGTATCGCCCGAAAAAGCGCCCGACGAGCCGAAGTATATTACAATCGGCTTTGAAAAGGGCGAGCCCGTATCGCTTGACGGCAAGAAAATGGATCCCCGTCCGCTCGTTGAGGAGCTTAATAAATTGGGCGGCGCATACGGCGTAGGAATTGCGGATATAGTTGAGGACAGACTTGTCGGAATGAAGTCAAGAGGCGTTTATGAAACGCCGGGCGGAACAATTCTTTATACCGCTATTCAGGAGCTTGAATATCTCTGCCTTGACCGCGACACGCAGGCGTTTAAGCGTCAATCGGCAATAAAATTTGCAGAGCTTGTATATGACGGAAAATGGTTTACGCCGCTTCGCGAGGCAATGTCAGCAATGTTTGACGTAATGGACGAAACAGTTACGGGCGAAGTAAGATTAAAGCTTTATAAAGGCAGTGTAACGCCCGCAGGCGCAAAATCACCGTATTCACTGTATAATGAGGACATCGCGTCGTTCGGCGACAGTCACGAGCTCTACAGCCATAAGGACAGCGAAGGCTTCATTAACCTGTTCGGACTTCCCTTAAAGGTTCGCGCAATGATGAAGAAAAAGAATGGCTTGAAATAAAAAACATTGACAGCAAAAAAGGAACTGCACCGCAGCTCCTTTTTTCGTTGTATAAATTTTATACCCTATCCCGAATTTCCTTTGTAATCTTTTCAACAAATTCATCAAGCGTCATTGTTTCGGTCTGGTTGCCATCGCGGTGACGGATAGAAACGGTATTTGACTCCACTTCCTTTTGACCAACAATTATCATATACGGAATACGGTGTACCATTTGCGCCTCGCGTATCATATAGCCGATTTTCTCGTTTCTGTCGTCAAGCTCAACGCGCACATGAGCATTTCTCAACGCTTCATAGACCTTGTTTCCGTAATCGGCGAATTTCTCTGATACAAGCAGCACCTTTGCCTGTGTCGGCGCGAGCCATACGGGGAATTTACCCGCAAAATGCTCTGTCAAAATACCGATAAATCTCTCAATCGAGCCGAAGCATACGCGGTGAATCATAATCGGGCGTTGTTTTTCTCCGTTTTCGTCAATGTATTCGAGATTAAAGTTGAGCGGCATTTGGAAGTCAAGCTGAATAGTTCCGCACTGCCATGTTCTGCCCAAGCTGTCTTCCAGATGGAAGTCGATTTTCGGGCCGTAGAACGCGCCGTCGCCCTCATTTATGATATACGGCAAATCAAGTTTTTCAAGCGCAGTTTTAAGACCGTTCGTTGCCGCTTCCCAATCCTCGTCGCTGCCCATGCTGTCCTCGGGACGCGTCGAAAGCTCAATAAAATACTTAAATCCGAACTTCGTGTAGACCTCGTTTATAAGATGAACAACGCCGATAATCTCGTCCGTAATCTGCTCACGGCGCATGAATATATGCGCGTCATCCTGCGTGAAGCAGCGCACGCGGAAAAGTCCGTGAAGCGCACCCTTCAGCTCATGACGGTGAACCATGCCAAGCTCACCCACACGCATAGGCAGCTCGCGGTAGCTGTGCGGCTTCGACGCGTAAACCATAACGCCGCCCGGGCAGTTCATCGGCTTTACGCAGTAGGTGTCCTCATCAATAATCGTCGAGTACATATTATCCTTGTAGTGATCCCAGTGGCCGCTCGTTTCCCAAAGGTGTCTGTTCATGATAAGCGGCGTTGAAACCTCGACATAATTTTCACGCGTATGAATTTCGCGCCAATAGTCAATCAGAGCATTTTTGAGCGCCATACCTTTCGGCAGGAAGAATGGGAAACCGGGGGCTTCCTCGCACATCATAAACAAGCCCATTTCCTTGCCGATTTTTCTGTGGTCGCGCTTTTCCGCCTCTTCAAGCATCACGAGATACTCGTCAAGCTCCGCCTGCGTTGCAAACGCCGTACCGTTGATACGCGTAAGCATTGTGTTGTTCTTGTCATTCTTCCAATACGCGCCCGACTGTCCCATAATCTTGAACGCCTTTAGTGCCTTTGTATAACACAAATGAGGGCCTACGCACATGTCAACATATTCGCCCTGCGTGTAGAAGCTTATCGGCGCGTCGTCCGCCAAATCGCCTATATGCTCAACCTTGTATTTCTCTCCCCTGCTTTCCATAAGCGCGATTGCTTCCTCTCGCGGCAAAATCGACGGCTTAATCGGAAGATTTTCCTTTACAATCTTCTTCATTTCCTTTTCAATGTTCTGTAAGTCCTCTTCGGTTAATTTAGTTTCACCCAAATCAACATCATAGTAAAAACCTTTTTCATTCGCGGGTCCGTACGCAAAATCCGCGTGCGGATAAAGCCGCTTAATTGCCTGCGCCATTATATGCGCCGCAGTGTGGCGTATTACATGCAGCTCGTCCTCCTTCGGACATTCCGCAACCGTTCCGTCATTATAGATTACTTTCATTTTAAAACTCCCTTTCGTTTAATTATTTTGTTAGTCTCGATTATTTGGGATAAAACCAAAAAACGCCCGTGACAATATAGCTTTGCTATACGGTCAAGGGCGCATTACGCGCGGTTCCACCTTGATTTTTTGCTTGATTTTTCCTTTGACGCGGGAAACTCGGCATTGCTTACTGCACTTTTCGGCAACACAGCTCAGGAGCGGTTTTCGCCGCTGCTCCCATAAGAAACTTCCAGCAAATGTTTCTCTCTCTTGATGTTCTGCAAACGGTTACTCTTTCCATCATCGCTTTTATTATTAAATTCTTTATCAGTATATCATTATATTTTAAATTTGTCAAGAAAAAATATTTTCGGTTTTTATATATAACTTAAATATAAAATATATAGATTATTATATATTTTATCTAAAATCCATGTAAAATATATATATTAAATATAAGGAGGGGATTTTATGGCAAAGCCGTTTTTTCTTATATCAGGCAATATAAGCGGCGAACGTATAAGACTCGGGCGCGCGCTGCAAAAGCCGCCTATGACGCAGGATGATTTATCGAGAAAAATCAATCTTATGGGATATGATATGACGCCTATTATCATATCAAGAATTGAGCAAAAGCAAAGGCACGTATGCGATGCGGAGCTTTTCGTCATAGCAAAAGCGTTGGGCGTATCAATGGAGTGGCTGTGCGGCGACGGAGATGACCTCAAATGACAAATATTTTAATGAGCTGTATGGCGCTCGATAAAAAATGGGGACGGCTTGAATTTTCAAAATATATTAAGCCCTCCGACAGGGTGGTTATCATACCGTTTCCGTTCTTTGACTGCAGCGTTGACACTGCCGCAGAATGGGATATGTATTTCGGCAGCGGCGGCGAATTTTATGATTATTTCACAGAACCGTTTGAATTTTTCGGCATACCGGCAAAAAGCATACGATGGATAAATTATTTTACAGATACTCCGCAGTCGGCAAAAAATAAAATTAAAAGCTCTGATATTATCCTCTTGTCTGACGGAATTCCGCGGCAGATGCTGCAAACTCTAAATAAGCTTGAATTAACAGAGGTTTTGAAAAATTATAAAAAGCTGATAATCGGCATAGGCTGCGGTGCGGTTATCCAGCTTTCCGATTATCAGGTTGAGCCTTGCTCGCTCTGGGACTTCCAATATTTTAAAGGTCTTGGAATAATTGATAATATCGGAATTGAAATAAGCTTTGATGAATTTGATTTTCCAAATATCAGTCTGCGGAAATTTCTCGAGGAAAAGCAAAAGCCGATTTACGCGCTCCATGACGATGGCGCGGTAATTATTGACAAAAACGTCGTGAAAACCGTCGGCGACGTTGATGTTATCTCATCTTTTGATGATTTGGACGAGGGTATAAAATACTGTGATTTTCTGAGAGAACGCCTTAAAAACGCATAGGCTTACATATCCAAAGCAACAAACAAAAAGGGACTGCCGAATTTGGCAGCCCCTTAAGGTCGTTTACGGAATAATGTGCCATTTTGGATTTGGCACCATAGTGCTTTCGCCTGTTGCTTCATCATAAACAAACGCATTATACAGATGAGCGTCAATGGCTATGTAACAATTCTCATGTCCAAGTGTAAACAGCGGCGGCACAATCATTCTGCCTTGCCCGTCAATAAACGGAGCTTCGTCGCCGAATTCATATTTCACGCCGTCCATTACCATTCCTGTTTCTCCTACAGTAAGAGCATAGCTTGAACCGCGGTAATCAAAGCTTGCCGTTTTCGTATCATTATCCCACTTAATTGCAATACCTAACCCGTTACACAGCTCGCGGAGCGGTATCCAC
>CAYUSE010000091.1:0-6099 GCA_964447095.1 uncultured Lachnospiraceae bacterium
AAAGCGCAAAAGGATTTAAAGGTTATATGGTGTCTTGGCTTCCGCGGTCAGGGCGACTGCCCGTTCTGGAGCCATGACACAAGCGGACGCTTCGACACTGACAAAAAGCGCGGAAAGCTTATAAGCGATGTTATAGAGCTTCAAAGACAGCTCGTATTAAAGCATGTGGAAAACCCGGTTTTCTGCACTAATCTCTACGGCGAAATCATGGAGCTTTACGAGCAGGGACATATAAAATTTGCTGACGATATTATAAAGGTAAGCGCGGATAACGGCTACGGAAAAATGGTGACGCGCCGGCGCGATAATCACACAGTCCGCATTTCAGCCATGCCTAAAACGCCTGTCACTCACGGCGGAATTTATTATCACGTTTCATTTTATGATTTGCAGGCGGCAAATCATATAACTATGTTCCCCAACTCTGCGGATTTTGTTGAGAAAGAATTAACCGAGGTTATAAACAAAAACGCGGTTGACTATTGGATTATAAACTGCTCTAATGTCAGACCGCATACGTATTTCCTTGACGCTGTCCGCAAAAAATGGTACGGAGAAAATATAAGCGATAAAACTCACAGTCAGGAATTTACCCGCACGTATTTCAACGGCAATGCTCAGATTGCCGAAGCCTACCGTGATTATCACAAGGCTATGATTGCCTACGGCAGTGAAGAGGATGAACACGCGGGCGAGCAATTTTACACCGAAAATGTGCGTATCCTAATTCACGCGTTCTTTAACGGCAGATTGAACGGTACGCCGGGGCTTAAATGGCTTATCGGCGAGCATCAGTTAGCGGAGCAGGTACAGCTTTTCGCCGATTTTTGCCGCAAAAATCTTGATAACATAACCGCATTTTATAACCGCTGTCTTGAAATAAGCAATACTCTGAATGATGACGAAAAACGACTGTTTGACGCAACACTTCTTTTAAGCGCGGCAATTCATTATTACTGCACTCTCGGCGTAATCGCATTTGCCGACGGATATGCGGAATACGAAAATGAAAACTATAAAACCGCGTTTATAAATATAGGCAATGCTTCCGAATATTTCGACAAAGCAAACACTGTTATGCGCGAAAACGAATACGGAGCATGGAAAGGCTTCTATTTTAACGACTGCTTTGCCGACGTTAAGCATACGGCGTATATGCTGCGTAAATTTATGGGATATATACGCGAAAGAGGCGATAACGCACGCCACGACAAATGGTATCGCGATGCCACTTATGCTCCCGAGGATAAGGGAATTTTAACACAGCTTGTTCTTGATAATCACTTTACGGATTGGGAGCTTTATGAAGCATTTAAGAAAGGAGAAAACAAATAATGTTATTTGGAGCAGATTACTATCCCGAGCATTGGGATAAATCGGAATGGAAAGAACATGCGCGTCTGATGCGCGAGGGCAATTTCAACGCGGTAAGAATTGCCGAATTTGCGTGGAGCCGCCTTGAAACCGAAGAAAATAAATTTGATTTTTCATGGCTTGATGAAATAATAAATATACTTGCCAATGAGGGAATAAGCGTAATTCTCGGTACGCCTACAGCCGCTCCGCCAAAATGGCTCGTTAATAAGTATGACGTGCTTATGCGCGATAAATACGACAGAGCGCGCGGCTACGGTTCAAGACGCGAATGCTGTTCAAACAACCCTTACTATATTGAACGGAGCAAAATAATAGTTGAGAAGCTTGCGGAGCGTTACGGTAAAAATCCGAACGTTATCGCATGGCAGATAGATAACGAATTCGGCTGTCACGGCAGCACACGCTGTTACTGTGAGCATTGTCAAAGAGAGTTTGCAAATTGGCTTAAAAAGAAATACGATAGCATAGAAAGCCTCAACAAAATATACGGTACAGTTTTCTGGAGTCAGGAATACAGTGATTTCAGCGACGTTATCCTCCCCTCCTATACCTCGTGCGAGGGCGATTACGGCGACAGACGGGCGCATAATCCGAGTCTTGAAATGGATTTTTACCGTTTTGCCTCGGACTCGTGGGTAAATTATCAAAACACACAAATTGATATAATCCGCAAATATTCCGACAAGCCGATAACACACAATTTAATGGGACATTTTTCGGATATTGATTATTATAAGCTCGGCAAAGAGCTTGATGTTGTGTCATGGGACAATTACCCCGACAATCAATGGGGTAACAGCGAATACGAATATGTTTCAATGGCGCATGAGCTTATGAGGGGCGTTAAGGATAAAAATTTCTGGGTTATGGAAGAACAGTCGGGACCGTGCGGCTGGGATAAATTCGGCGGCACTCCGCGCCCCGGTCAGCTTCGCTTATGGACATATCAGGCAATCGCTCACGGAGCGGAAGGCATGGTATATTTCCGCTTTAAATCCGCACCGTTCGGCATGGAACAATATTGGCTCGGTCTTGTAGACCATGACGGTATTCCGCGCAGACGCTTTTTTGAAGTAAAACAAACAGGCGCGGAAATAAAAAAGCTCTCCGATATTTTTGTCGGCGCTGAAACCAAAACAGATGTACTTATTGTCAAATCTTATGAAAACGTCTGGTGTCATGATATAAAACGGCATATCGAAGGCTTTGATTACAGGAATTTGCTGTATTCCTATTACAAGGCAAATAACAACCTCGGCACTAACCCCGTCTGCGGCGGCGAGGATATGATAAGCGATAAATATAAAGTAGTGTATATGCCCGCTTTTGCCATGGTTTTCGAGGAAGCAAAAGCAAGGCTTGAAGATTATGTCAAAAACGGCGGAACTCTTGTTCTCACCTACAGAAGCGGCATAAAGGACCTAAACAATAACATGGTTACGTCAACGCTTCCCGGTCAGCTTCGCTCACTTTCAGGCGTTACCGTTCAGGAATTTGACTCCTCGCCCATTGAGGTTGAGATAATGGATAACTTTGGAAAATCCCACTTATGGCGCGATATTCTTGCGGTTGAAACAGCAGAGGTAAAGGCGGTATATGGCGGCGAATATTATGCAGGAACTCCTGCGATTACCGTCAACAGTTTCGGCAAGGGAAAAGTATGGTATATCGGCTGTGATTTAGAGGAAATTTCGCTCCTTAAGCTCATAAAAATGATTTCCGACGAAGCGGAAGCGGAATATATTCCCCACCCCGACGGTACGGAGATAATCAGGCGTGTTTCAGACAGAAAAGAATATCTTATGCTGCTGAATTATATGGCTGATAAAATTGATATGGGCGTAAAAGGAAAATCCTTATTAAATGATGAAACATTTAACGGTATTCTTGATGGATACGGTGTAGAAATAATAGAGAGGAGCAGATAATATGTCAGAGTTAAAAGGAAGAGTTGTGGTAATTACGGGCGGCGCGGGAGTGCTTTGTTCGGCAATGGCGCGTGACCTTGCCGCAAGAGGCGCGCGTGTTGCGCTTTTGGGACGCACGGGCGCAAAGGTTGAAGCGCTTGCGGAGGAAATAAAAGCAAGCGGCGGCGATGCGCTCGGTGTTGAATGTAATGTGCTTGATGTTGAAAGTGTTAAAAAAGCGCACGAGGAGGTTTTGAGAGTTTACGGAAAATGCAGCGTGCTTATAAACGGTGCGGGCGGCAACAGTCCCGAAGCGTGTACCACAAAAGAAACTTACTCGGAGGGAGATATAGAAAACAGCGATACAGTATCGTTTTTTGACCTCACAAAGAAAGGTTTCGACAGTGTTTTCGGTCTTAATCTGACAGGAACCGTTTTGCCGACGCAGGAATTTGCGCGCGATATGCTCGGCTGCGGCGGAAATATATTGAACATTTCTTCTATGAGCGCGTACGCGCCTATGACGAAAGTACCGGCGTATTCTGCGGCAAAGGCGGGAATTTCAAATCTCACGAACTGGCTCGCGGTGCATTTTGCGGAAGAGGGAATACGCGTGAATGCCATTGCGCCGGGATTTTTCCTGACAGAGCAAAACAGAACGCTCATGACAAACCCTGACGGTTCTCCGACAGAAAGAGCGAAAAAGGTTATATACAAAACTCCCATGAACCGTTTCGGCAAACCTGAGGAGCTTTTGGGCGCGGTACGCTTTTTGATTGACGATGATGAGGCTGGATTTATAACGGGAATAACAATGCCCATAGACGGCGGATTTATGGCGTACAGCGGTGTGTAAAGACAGGAGGAGCAAACTATTATGAAAATGACAATGCGCTATTACGGTAAGGACTATGACAGCGTAACATTAGAACAGTTACGTCAGATACGCTACGTTGAGGGTCTAATCAGCACTCTTTATTACAAGCAGGCGGGCGAGCTCTGGACGCGTGACGAAATCGCGGCTTTAAAAAAGGAAATCTCAGACGGCGGCATGGAGCTTTCGGGCATTGAAAGCGTCAATATACATGACGCAATTAAAATCGGCTCACCCGACAGGGATATGTACATTGAAAACTATATTAAAACGCTTGAAAATCTCGGCGAGGAGGGCATTGACCTCGTATGCTACAATTTTATGCCCGTGTTTGACTGGACACGCAGTAATCTGGCAAAGCCGAGAAAGGACGGCTCAACCGTTCTTGCTTATGACCAGACGGAAATTGATAAAATTGAGCCCGATAAAATTTTTGACAGCATGGAAAAAGCCTCAAACGGCTTTGTAATGCCCGGCTGGGAGCCTGAACGCTTATCAAAAATAAAGGAATTATTTGAAGCATACTCCGATGTTGACGCGGAAAAGTTATTTAATAATCTTGTATATTTCCTCAAGGCTATTATGCCGACCTGCGAGAAATACGGAATAAAAATGGCTATACACCCCGATGACCCTGCATGGAGCGTATTCGGGCTTTCAAGAATTGTCACCTCAAAGGAGGGTCTTGTCAGACTTATGGACGCTGTACCAAGCGTATATAACGGTGTAACTCTTTGCACAGGCTCGCTCGGTTCCAATCCTGACAACGACCTCATTGATATTATTCACACGCTAAAGGGCAGAATACATTTTGCGCATCTTAGAAACATCAAACACACAGGCAAAGGACAATTTGAGGAAGCATGTCATTTAAGTGCGGACGGCTCATACAATATGGCGGCTATCGTAAAGGCGCTTTACGACGACGGTTTCGACGGCGTTATCCGTCCCGACCACGGCAGAATGATATGGGGCGAAAAAGCAATGCCAGGCTACGGCTTATACGACAGAGCATTGGGCGCGGCATATTTATGCGGTCTGTGGGAAATGGTGTCAAAATAATTAAAAAACATAAAAAAGCTGTTGCTCATGCAACAGCTTTTTTATATGCGAATTTTTTAGCCAATCTTTGCAGCGTTAACTTTAATACCCGGTCCCATTGTCGATGCGACAACAACACTCTTTAGGTACTGACCCTTTGCAGCTGATGGCTTAGCCTTAACGATTGCGCCCATAAGAGCGTCAAAGTTTTCCTGAAGCTTCTGAGCTCCGAATGAAGCCTTGCCGATAGGGCAGTGAATAATATTTGTCTTATCAAGACGATATTCAATCTTACCTGCTTTAATTTCATTTACAGCCTTTGTAACGTCCATTGTTACCGTGCCTGCCTTCGGTGACGGCATTAGTCCCTTAGGACCGAGAACCTTACCCAAACGTCCCACAACACCCATCATATCGGGAGTTGCAACAACAACGTCGAAATCAAACCAGTTTTCACCCTGAATTTTCTGAACCATGTCCATTTCACCAACATAGTCAGCGCCTGCCGCTGTAGCCTCGTCAGCCTTCGGACCCTTAGCAAAAACAAGAACCTTTGAAGTCTTGCCTGTGCCGTGCGGAAGTACGATAGCGCCTCTTACCTGCTGGTCAGCGTGTCTTGAATCAACACCAAGCTTGATGTGAGCCTCAACTGTTTCGTCAAATTTTGCGGTAGCTGTCTTTGTAACAAGCTCCATAGCTTCCGCTGTATCATACTGCTTTGTTTTATCAATAAGCTTTGCGCTTGTCTGATATTTCTTTCCTCTAAACATTTATTATCCTCCTTCGTGGTTATGCGAGAACCTCTCTCCCACTTATTTTAAGAAATAGTCACCTTATCGGCAATCAGTCGCCGATTAAAACGCCCATACTTCTGCAAGTACCGGCAATCATGCTCATAGC
>CAYUSE010000092.1:0-6099 GCA_964447095.1 uncultured Lachnospiraceae bacterium
GTTACGGTTATGTCCTTATTTTCCGCGCTGTCGTCCGTCAAATCGGGCTCGGTTTTTAAAACCTCGCTTATTCTCGCCGAGGACGCAAGCGCGCGCGAAAGCTGTAAAAACAGCATTGACACCATCATAAGCGACATCAAAATCTGTGTTATATATGTGGTAAACGCCGTCAGCTCGCCGACGCCCATACTGCCGCCGATTACGAAATTACCGCCAAGCCATACGACTACAAGCGTTGTAATATTCATAGCGAGCATCATAACGGGCATGGTGGTAATAACTATTTTTAACGCCCTTAATGTGGAGTCCATCAAATCATCGTTTGCGTCCCTGAATTTCTTAATTTCCAGTTTCTGACGCACAAACGACTTTATAACCCTTACATTCGTTATGTTTTCCTGTATTCCGGAATTTAGCGTATCAAGCTTCTTCTGCATAATTCCAAATCTCGGGAACGCGGTTTTCAGTAAAATTGTTATGACAATCGCCAAAATCGGTATAATAACCGCGAGAACAAGCGCAAGACGCGCGTTTATGGAGCATGCCATAATTATTCCGCCGATTAACATTCCCGGGGAGCGCATTGCCATAATTAAAAGCATTCGCGTCATATTCTGAATTTGTGTAATGTCGTTTGTAAGACGCGTTACAAGCGAGCCTGTCGAAAAATTATCAATATTTTTAAATGAAAAGCCCTGTACTTTCTCGAATACGCCCTGTCTTAAATCCGAGCTGAAATATACGGACGCTCTGATTGAAAAATAGTGTCCGCCTATACCTCCGCATATCATGAGCGCAATAAATCCGAACATCATAGCCGCTCGAGACAGAATATAGCCTATTCCAAGTCCTGCCGACTGCGCGCCTATACCGTAGTCAATCATGGACGCCATAATTTTGGGCAGCACAATTTCACCCGCAACCTCGGTAAGCATAAGCAGAGGTCCGAGTATGAAAAATAATGTATAGGGCTTTATGTATTTCCAATAATATTTCATGAATTTCCTTTCTTTCTGTCTAATGCTGCTTTAATAAAGGATGCAAACAAAGGATGCGCATGGTTTGGACGCGACTTAAATTCGGGGTGGAACTGCACTCCGAGATACCATGGGTGCGTCGGCAGCTCAACCATTTCCACAAGCTTATCATCAGGCGACTGACCGCCTATAACAAGCCCCTTTTGGAGCATTTCCTCACGGTAGAAATTATTAAACTCATAACGGTGACGGTGTCTTTCGTAGATTAAATCACTGTTATACACCTTCTGCGCCAATGTGCCGGGCGTGATTTTACACGGATAAATGCCAAGACGCATTGTACCGCCCAAATTTTCAACATCCTTCTGCTCGGGCATCAAATCGATTACGGGGTGAGTTGTTTCGGGATTTAACTCGCTTGAATTTGCGTCCTTATAGCCCAAAATATTTCTCGCGTACTCAATAACAGCTATCTGCATACCGAGACAAATTCCGAAATACGGAATATTATTCTCCCTCGCATACTGCGCCGCGAGGATTTTGCCCTCGATACCTCTGTCGCCAAAACCGCCCGGTACAAGAATACCATCAGAATTTTTCAGTATTTTGTCAACATTTTTCGGAGTTACCGTTTCGCTGTCAACCCAATTGATATTAACATTTACGTGATTTTCAATTCCGCCGTGCTTTAAAGACTCAACAATGCTTATGTACGCGTCATGAAGCGACACATATTTGCCGACAAGCGAGATTGTCACCTCGTCCTTATCGCCTTTCATCAAATCCTTAACAACCGCGACCATTTCTTTCCATTTGTCAAGGTCAGGCTCTCTGTCCTCAAGTCCCAATCTCTTGCAGACAACCTTTGCAAAGCCCTCCTCCTCAAGAGCAAGAGGAACCTCGTAAAGCGTGTCTAAATCAAGATTTTCTATAACGCAGTCGGTTGAAACATTGCAGAAAAGCGCGATTTTATCGCTCAAGCCCTCTTCAAGCGGCTTTTCGGTTCTCAAAACAAGCACATCGGGCTGAATGCCGAGACTTAAAAGCTCCTTAACGCTATGCTGCGTCGGCTTTGTTTTCTGCTCGCCCGAAGTCGAGATATACGGCACGAGCGTAAGATGTATGTACATACAGTTTTCCTTGCCGACCTCCGTCTGCACCTGACGAATGGACTCCAAAAACGGCGTGGACTCAATATCGCCGACCGTGCCGCCTATTTCTGTAATTACAATATCAGTGTCCTGCGTGTTTGCGACGCGGTAAACGCGCGATTTAATTTCGTTCGTAATATGCGGAATTACCTGAACGGTTCTTCCCTCATAATCGCCGCGGCGTTCCTTTGAAATTACATTCCAGTAGATTTTACCCGTCGTCACATTTGAATTGACGCTCAAATTCTCATCAATAAATCTCTCGTAATGTCCTAAATCAAGATCGGTTTCCGCGCCATCGTCCGTTACGAAAACCTCGCCGTGCTGATACGGGCTCATGGTTCCCGGATCCATATTGATGTAGGGGTCGAATTTCTGCATTGTAACCTTGTAACCGCGCGCCTTTAACAATCTGCCAAGCGATGCGGCAGTAATTCCCTTGCCAAGTCCTGAAACAACTCCGCCTGTCACGAAAATATATTTAGTAGCCATATTATCCTCCTGTTTATTTTCTATACTTTTCCACAAACTTACTTATTCTTTTTAAGGCTTCCTCTATTTTCTCTATCGAATACGCATAAGAGCATCGGATAAATCCCTCGCCGCATTTTCCGAACGCGCTGCCCGGGACAACCGCAACTTTTTCCTCTTCGAGCAGCTTCATACAAAACTCCTCGCTCTGCATACCGACCGATTTAATGCACGGGAACACGTAAAACGCGCCGTAGGGTTCAAAACAGCTGAGTCCCATTTCACGGAAGCCGTCCACTATACAGCGGCGGCGGTAATTGTATTCGCGCCGCATTTCCTCAACGTCGTTGTCGCAGCTTTTAAGCGCCTCAATAGCCGCAAACTGCGCTGTAGTAGGAGCGGACATTATTCCGAACTGGTGTACCTTTGTCATCAGCTTTATAAGCCGTTTTGGTCCTAACGCGTAACCCAAACGCCAGCCCGTCATTGCAAACGCCTTTGAAAAGCCGTTTACAACAACCGTTCTTTCCCTCATTCCGTCAATTGCCGAAAAAACCGTATGCGGCTCGTCGCTGTAACGAAGCTCGCCGTAAATTTCGTCCGACAGGACAAGCACATTTGTGTCCTTCAAGACCTCCGCGATTGCCTCCAAGTCCTTTTTTGACATTACACCGCCCGTAGGATTGTTCGGGTACGGTAATATGAGAAGCTTAGTTTTATCCGTTATTTTTTCCTTTAGCTGTTCGGGGAGAAGTCTGAAATCGTCCTCCTCCTTCGTTTCGATTATAACAGGCTTTCCGCCAGCCATAATCGTCAGCGGCTTATAGCATACAAAGCTCGGCTCGGGGATTAAAACCTCATCGCCCGGCGTTATGACGCTCCTTATCATCGCATCAATCGCCTCGCTGCCGCCTACCGTTACGAGAACCTCGTTTTTCGGGTCATAATTAACACCGAATTTGCGTTCATTGTACCTGCAAATTTCATTTCTCAGCTCTAAAAGTCCCGCGTTTGCGGTATAATGCGTTTGTCCTTTTTCCAGAGAATAAATTCCGGCCTCGCGTATTACCCATGGAGTTGTAAAATCCGGCTCACCGACGCCTAATGATATAGCGTCCTCCATTTCAGCCGCAATATCGAAAAATTTTCGTATGCCCGACGGGGGAATTGCGTCCACCACGGGCGAAACAAGCTCGTCAAGATTTATCATAGCGTTATAACCTGTCTTGTATCCTTTTCATCATCATTGAATACAATTCCTTCCTCTTTGTATTTTTTAAGCACAAAATGCGTTGCGGTCGAAATAATGGAGTCCATGGGCGCAAGCTTTTCCGCGACGAAAAGCGCTACCTCCTTCATGGACTTGCCCTCGATTGTTACTGCCAAATCGTAAGCGCCCGACATCAGATAAAGCGACTTAACCTGCGGGTATTTATAAATACGCTCCGCTACCTTGTCAAAGCCTTCGCCTCTCTGCGGCGTAATTTTCAGTTCAATAAGCGCAATTACAACATCACGCTCCGTTTTATCCCAATCCACTATCGTCTTATATCCGACTATTACCTTTTCTTTTTCAAGCGTTTCTATCTTCGAGGCGACCTCGGCTTCGTCCATACCTAACATACGGGCGATTTTATCACGCGATACTTTGCCTTTTTCCTTGTCGAGAATTCGTAAAATTTCCTCCATTGAAGTCTGCCTCCTTATAAAATCACATAAAAATTGCATTATAAAACAATTATATCACACAATAGCGTGAATTTCCACAGTTTTTTCAAAAATTTTTCAAAAAAATAAGAGGAACCAAAAGCGGTTCCTCTCATAATATTCTGAATTTTTACTGCTTTGCGGCTTCCTGCGGCTGTTTTTCTCTTGTTATATACTTAATAACAAACAGCGTGCCGACAGTAATAACCGTTTCGATTACAAGCAGGATAACGGCGTTCTGAATAAACGCAGCAAGCAGATAGCCGATAAACGCTATTACCGCAACCGTAATCGAGTACGGAAGCTGCGTCGAAACGTGGTTTATATGGTTCGACTGCGCGCCCGCCGAGGACATAATAGTCGTATCGGAAATCGGCGAGCAGTGGTCGCCGCAGACCGCGCCCGCAAGACAAGCCGAAATACCGATTATAAGCAGCTCGCTCGTCGGGTCGAAAATCGCGGTAACAATCGGGATAAGTATGCCGAACGTTCCCCATGAAGTACCTGTCGCAAATGCCAGCAGACAAGCGACAATAAATATAATCGCGGGCAGGAAGTTCGCAAGTCCCGCAGCCGCGGAATCCATCATCGCGCCGACAAAATCAGCCGCGCCCAAAAGTCCCGTCATGTTCTTCAGGGTCGTTGCGAAAGTCAGTATCAAAATTGCGGGTACCATTGCTATAAAGCCCTTTGGAATACAATCCATAGCCTCTTTAAACGTAACAACGCGTCTTGCAACCAGATAAATAATCGTGATAAGCAACGCTATAATCGCGCCCCACGGCAGTCCTACCGTCGCGTCCGTATCGCCGAAAGCGGTTACGAAGTCCGCGCCCGAGAAGAAGCCGCCGACATAGATAAGACCGAGCACGCAGAAAATTACGAGCATGATTACGGGGAAAATTAAGTCGATTACGCGTCCCTTTGGATTTTCCTTTACATCCGTATTTTCTGCCCTGTCGCCCGTTGTGAACAAATCGCCCTTTTCAAGCGCGTTTTTCTCATGAAGCTTCATCGGACCATAATCGAATTTCATAAGTACAATAGCAATAATAAACACGAATGTCATCAGTGAATAGAAATTATACGGAATTGCGCGTACAAACAACTCAATTCCCGAATAACCCGTTCCCTCGGTGAACTTTGAAACTGCCGCCGCCCATGACGAAACGGGCGCAATCATGCAGACGGGCGCGGCTGTCGCGTCAATCAGATACGCCAGCTTTGCGCGCGAAATTTTATGTCTGTCCGTTATGGGACGCATAACGCTGCCGACCGTTAAGCAGTTGAAATAATCGTCAATGAAAATCAAAACGCCGAGAACAAAAGTCGCAAGCATTACGCCGATACGCGATTTAATATGCGTCTGCGCCCATCTTCCGAACGCCGCGCTTCCGCCCGCTTTATTTACAAGAGCGACTATCGCGCCGAGTATTACAAGGAAGATGAAAATGCCCGCCGTACCCGATACGGCTGAAATTATTCCCTCGTTTAAAATATTGTCAAGCGCGGCAACAGGCGCAAAATTCGCCGAAAGCAGTCCGCCCAATACAATTCCGATAAACAGTGAGGAATAAACCTCCTTTGTGATAAGCGCAAGACCTATCGCGACAATCGGCGGAACAAGCGCCCAGAATGTCGCATGGAAATTGCTTACCGTTTCCGTTTCACCCTCCGCAAACGCGACCACCGACATAGCCAATACCGCGATTATCGTGAGAAGGAAGGCAAAACACAATTTTTTGTTTTTTTTCATAAAACCCACTCCTTATTATTTTGTACTCATGTTATCA
>CAYUSE010000093.1:0-6035 GCA_964447095.1 uncultured Lachnospiraceae bacterium
TTGAATACGCGATTTTGTTTAAAAATGTGCTTGAAATTTATAATATATCCCCCGAGAATATCAGCGGCGGAATAATCTCCTCTGTTGTGCCGTCGCTTACGAATGTGATTAAATCGGCAATGCAGAAGCTTTCAAACGCTGAAATAATGACAGTCGGACCGGGCGTGAAAACAGGTCTTAATATTTTAACCGACAATCCCGCGCAGCTTGGAAGCGATTTAGTTGTTGACGCAGTGGCAGGAATAAATGAATATCCATTGCCGCTTGCGATTTTCGACCTCGGAACGGCAACGACAATTTCGGTAATCGACAAAAACAAGAGCTATCTTGGCACGGTTATTATTCCGGGTATTGAGGTATCACTAAACTCGCTTGTCGGCGGTACTTCACAGCTTCCGAAAATCAGCCTTGACGCGCCGAAGAAGGTAATCGGCACAAATACGGCTGACTGCATGAGAAGCGGTATTTTGAATTTCACCGCCGCTGGAATTGACGGAATGATTGAAAAAATCGAAGCGGAAATAGGTGAAAGTGTTACCGCTGTGGCAACCGGCGGACTTGCGCCGACGGTTGTACCTCTTTGCGAGCGAGATATAATTCTTGATGATGAACTGCTTTTAAAAGGACTTATGATAATTTATAATAAAAATGTATGAGGAGATAACTATGCTTACAGGAAAAACGGTAATTCTCGGAGTAACGGGCAGTATTGCGGCATACAAAACCGCAAATCTTGCGCGAATGCTCAAAAAGCTCGGCTGCAATGTTCACGTGCTGATGACTAAGAACGCAATAAACTTTATAAATCCGATAACTTTTGAAACGCTGACGCAGAATAAGTGTCTGATTGATACATTTGACCGTAATTTTGAATACAGCGTTGAACATGTTGCGCTGGCAAAACAGGCGGATGTTGTTATGATTGCCCCCGCGAGCGCGAATGTGATAGGGAAGATAGCAAACGGCATTGCAGACGACATGCTTACCACCACCGTCATGGCGTGTCCGTGCAAAAAAATCATATCGCCCGCAATGAACCATAATATGTTCCACAATCCTATTGTGCAGGATAACATAAAAAAGCTGAAAAATTACGGCTATGAAATTGTCGAGCCTGATACGGGTATGCTTGCAAACGGCGATATAGGTGACGGGCGTATGCCGTCTGAGGAATTGCTGCTCGAATATATTCTAAGAGAAATAGAGTACAAAAACAAAGACTTGTCGGGCAAAAAGGTGCTTATAACCGCGGGCGCGACATGCGAGGCGATTGACCCCGTGCGGTATATTACAAATCACTCGACAGGCAAAATGGGCTGCGCGCTCGTAAAAAACGCAATGCGGCGCGGCGCAGATGTGACACTTGTTGCGGCAAAAATGGAAATCAAACCGCCCGAGTTTGTGAAAATAATTGAGGTCACAAGCGCGGCGGATATGCTTGACGCTGTGCTTCAAAATTCGGATAGCGCGGATATAATCGTAATGGCGGCGGCTGTCGCGGATTACCGCCCGAAAACTGTTGCCGATAACAAAATAAAAAAATCAGATGGAGATGCGGTTATTGAGCTTGAGCGCACAGCGGATATTTTGAAAACGCTCGGCGAGAGAAAGAAACCGAACCAGATTATATGCGGTTTTTCAATGGAAACGGAAAATCTGATTGAAAATTCGCGAAAAAAGCTCCAAGCGAAAAACGCGGATATGATTGTCGCAAACAGCCTCAAAACCGAGGGCGCAGGCTTCGGCACAGATACAAATGTTATTACGATTATAACGCGTGAAAAGGAAGTTCAGCTTGAAAAAATGAGTAAGGACGAAACGGCGGCGCGGATTTTTGACGCGGTTTTGGAAATGATAAAATAAAAATAAGGGGTCGAACCCCTTATTTTTTCCCTCTTTATCCTAAAAATTTATTTTACCATTCAACCTCGCCGCTTAAAATTTTTCTGTAGGTTATAAGCGGATTGCCATCCTTGCCGTCACACATTTTAACGATTGGGGTTGTAGTGGTTCTGTCCTCATTATATTCGTATTCGCGTGTATCTAAAACAGGCGCGTCAAGCGCATTATATATCATCTGCATTGCGTCAGCTCGTGTGGCATACGCTTCATCATTGAGGGTCAAGCCCTTTGGAATTTGCAGCAGGTTTGAATAATACAGATATGATTTCGGATATTCTCCGTAAGCCTTGCACCATATATCATAACCAAGAGTGCAGACAATCATTTTTTGCAGCTCTTGATTTGTTACGTTATTTTCGGGCTTAAATGTGTTATCCGTATAGCCGTTTATAATTTCGTCATTTACGCCAATTTCAATATATTTTGCCGCCCAATGGGTTGTCGGAACATCGCTGAACAGACTGTTCTCTGTTTCGGTGCCATCCCAAAAATCATTACCCTTTGCAATACAGAGCATTTTAACCGCTTCAGCTCTTGTTACATTGTCGTTGGGTCTTATGTCGTTTACGTCCGCAACAATTCGGAATTTGTGTAAATCCGTAATGACCTCGTTTGACGGCTCTGCGGCAAAAGCAGTCGGGATAAGTGCGGCGGTTAATGCCGCCGCGCATAAAATTGAGGTTAGTTTTTTCATTTTTATTTCTCCTTTATTCAATCCAATCTTCCGTCAATCCTGTATTTTTTTATTCATCTCATTTATCTTTGCTACCAATACCATAATATACTCAGTTTTAATATGCAGCAATTGAAACAATTCCGTTTACATCAGTAATTTCCGGGGTATATAGATATGTATAATTTAACTGAACGTAATATTTCAGCATTGGATCAAGATTATTAAAATCTACAGTTACGTTTTTATCAACCGCAAACGAATGCTATTTACGCGTATTTTTGAAAAAACTTCCTCCGTTTTCGTCAATTCCCCATACGGAAACGGTCAGCCATACGGGAGCGCTCTCGGTTTCTACTTTTACCGCAATATTTTTGCATTTATCAAATACAGGTGATTCTATATAAGTATTTTCATCATCTGTATTTTTCCAATAGAAATCAAAGGGCATTTTAAATACTTTATCGGATATATTTATGCTGTTAATGTAATCTGTTTCGGTATCGGTCGGAAAGCCTTTACCATTTATAACACTGTTCCTTGATAAAATTTTTGTAAGATGTTCAGGAACATTGCTCTCAGCATATCCCTCGGCAAATAACCAATCAGGCATATTTACATCATTTGCAAATGGTTTTGATAGTTCTTCATCTATAAACGGAGGAATGTTAACTGTTTGTGTCTGAGCATTCCATTCAGCAGCCATAGATAACGCATGTGCAAGATAAGCAACAGGTATATATGTACGGTCATCTGCTATCACTGCCTCAGTATCCATGTTAATAACGCTGTAAGAATAAGAGTCATTCTTTTCGAGATGTTTAACGGTTGCGGTTGGAGAACCAATCACAAAATCACAGCATAACACGTCTGAATACAGAGAGACCGTTTGAGTTTCTGCTTTCCATGACACTTTAAAACCTGCTTCTTCCGCTATTGCTCTTACGGGGACTTGGGTTCTGTTGCTGCTGTCAACAAACGGCTGCGCGTCAGTAAAAACAATTGGATTTTCATTTAATTTAACTGTTATTTCATTGGCAAATACAGTTGTGACCGAGCAATTTATACTTAAGCCTACTAATAGCGTTATTAAAAATTTTTTCATGATTGTTCCTCCTTTATTCAACCCATTGCACTGTTAAGCCGAGGGCTTCGGCGGCGAAGCGGATAGGAATGTATGTGCGTTCTTCGGAAATTACGGCTTGCGTATCCATTTGAACCGCCTTCCCGTCAACGGTCATGGTGTCGCTGCCGATTATGATTTTTATAATTTTCCCGTTCTGCTCTATTGTGACGGTCTGATTTTCGCTGTCCCAATCAACCTTTGCGTCAAGCATTTCCGATACCGCGCGGACAGGCACAAGCGTGCGATTGCTGCTGTCAATAAACGGCTGCGCGTCATCATCAAAATCAATTAATATACCGTTTGCTCTTATATAAATAACATCAACAATAGGTCTTGCAAGTATATTAGCTTTTTTCCAAACTGATAGAATGTGCTTCTCCTGTGCGTCCGTGGGTGATATAACATAAGGATCATCAATCGCTCCGCTTCCCGAAATAAAAGATACATTATCATTTAAGTAAAATGCGGGACGGATACCGCTGCTCATATATGCTCCGGTTGATCCTTTGGGCACATGCCCATCTTTAATAGTTATGAATGCTATATGACTGAGAGATGAATCGCCTGATCTCTTTATTGTTTCATCATGCTGTAATGTCGGCTCTCTGAGAATATAATGAAGAGTCATGCTTGTACCGGAATTGCTGTATGAACCTTGCGCCGCTGTTGAAGTTACGCCCTTATAATAAAAATCATCCTTCAAATTATTTTTTACGAGTTTTATCTGTTCGTAATCGGGCAAAAACATCTTTTCAGTTGTTGTTTGAAAATAAGCATCTTCCACCGTTTCCTCCAGATACCATCCAAGCTGCAAAGCCTTTCTTGTACCGTCTGCAAACATTTTGAAGCTGTCATTTATTGTCGTTTTTAATTCGACTGATTTTATAGCGTTTTTTTCACTGTCTGTAAAATTAGTCAAAAATCCCCGTTCTTTGTCATATACATTAAAATCAAGCCAGACTTTTCCTTGTTTGGGAGGATTGCCGCAAGTATAAGTTACAATTTTATCATCTGAATTGAGCCAGTCACGAATATTTGATTTTGACCACAAGTTTAAGCCGAAGAATATCGGTTCGTTTTCAGGCGCAAAATCATGTTCTCCTGCCGCATCAAAGCTTTTATAACAGATTATGCCTTTGTTAAACATAAGCTTTCCGTTTTCATCATCCCCTGCGTATCTCCAAATAAGCGGTTCATCACGATACACTCCAAGCTGCACATAATCCCCGATTTTTATGTCGTTTTCCGCAAAAGCGGTGACGGACAACAATACGGACAATACAATCCCGAATAAAATAATTATTTTTTTCATATTTACGTAATCCTCCCTATTAAAGCTATACTGTTAGTCCCTGTCAACGGTTACAGTACCAACCATTGCCTTTCCTGCTGTTTTTGGTGTAATTTTAATAGCATACAATTGATTTAGATTTAAAGTGCCAAATGAAACTGTTCTATTTGCCGCTAAAGATTTTGGACCAAATTTCTTATCATTGCTTACCTGAACAAAAGTTACATTGACGCTTCCCGAATAATCACCCCCTGTACAAGCAATAGCTGCACTTCGTGAATTTGTAGCCACAAAGAACTCTGCATATTGAGCCGTATTTAAAGTGCAAGAATCTGTAAATTCAAAATCAAAATCAGCGGATTCATTCAAATGGCAATTTTTTGTTGTTCCAAAGCTCATGGGATCACCATACCAATATTTATGATCACCGGGCAATCCTGCGGGGGGATTTTTATCTCCAAACGGCTCTATTCCTTCTTCATTTAAACCTGCTAAAAGTTCTTCCAGCGTATCTACACAGCCATATTTCATCAAACCCGTTTCAGGGTCGATTTCCGCCGCAAATGCGCTGATACTCATTGCTGATACTGCCATAATAGCAGCGATACCTGTTACAATTAGTTTTTTGATTTTCATAATTTTAATTCTCCTTTTTAAATAAATTTTTTCTGTTGTTTGTAAATTTAACGCGTTTATTTACAATTGCATTATATGGCAAAAAAGTTAAAAAGTCAATAAACATGTCATGAACGACACGATTTTTGTAATGAACGACCGATTTTTAATAAAATTTTTGAAAATTCATCGGCAAGTCAAGTAATTTTTTCGCTCGTCATTGCATATCACTCCGCATTAAAATAATTTTATAATACTTGTACATTTGTCAATATTTTGATTGACTTTATCCGCTGTGTGGTATATAATAGAAGCAACAGGGGAGCTATTGCTGAGAGGAAGTCTTGACTTCGACCCATTGACTGCATACGGATAATGCCGCAGCGGAAAATGAACAGTATTTTTATGCTCTCTTTTAGGGAGCATTT
>CAYUSE010000094.1:0-6011 GCA_964447095.1 uncultured Lachnospiraceae bacterium
TTTTTATGGCTCGCTATGTGGACTGTATTTCCTCATTTGAGCTTATTGAAAGACCCCTCTACCGCTATTACGTAAATACAAGTAAACGGTTTTGGAAAAAATATCCGTTTGACATGTTTGATACGGCGATAGAGTCGGTAAATTGTATGCTTGGTTTTATTTCAAAATGGAATGACAGCGACACGGAAGCAAAAAATTGGATTTACGGCGATTATTACCAAAAGGCATTTTCAAGCTTGTATTTTCTGTTTAATCCGCGTCTTGGCTTAAGCATAAAACAGCGGTATAACCGAATAAAAGAAATAACGGATAAATATATAAGCGAAATACCCGAAGATTTTTCTATGAATGAAACGGTATTCAAATATATGAAAAACAAACAGTATCTAAGGATTTACATACACATAATTTTATACATTATATATCATTTATTTGATTAAGCGCAGTTTTTGATAAAAATATCTTGACGAATGCGAGTAAAACGTGATAATATTTTAATAAGATGATTTTAGGGAGAATAACAGAATGGACTCAAGAGAAAGGATACAGGAAATCCAAAAAAGAAAAGAAGAGCGGGATAACGCGCTTAAAAAGAAGCTTTTATTTTTAAAAAGAGGACTTGTTATCCTTGCAGGACTTGCTGTTATAGCATTGATAGTATTCGGAATAAAAAGCTGTGCATCTTCGGTATCCATGAAAAAAGCTGAGAGAGAAGCGGCGGAAAAGGCAAAAATAGAAGCGCAGCAGGCGGCGGAGGAAGCGGCAAAAACTCAAACTACCGTTGCTATAAATGCAGGAGTAAATCAGGATTTTTATAAAAATTCTGCGTTTGTCGGAAATTCCTTTGCGGATGGAATGGAAATATATAATCTTATTGACGGAGCCGACTTTTTCGCAAGAGTGGGATTATCCGTCGAGGACGCTGAAAAACTTTCGACAACCACGGGCAAGGTATCGGTAATTGACGAGCTTGACCGCGACAAGAAATACAGCAAAGTATTCTTTATGTTCGGTGAAAATGAACTTGGATGGCTTGACGAGAGCGTATTTATTGAAAAATATGAAAAGCTTATTGAAAAAGCAAAAAGGTATCAGCCCAATGCCGATATTTATCTTCTTGCAATAACGCCTGTAACAGAGGCTGTATCGAAAAAGGGCGAGGATGGCGCGACAAACGAAAATGTGGCGAGATTTAATAAGCTTATAAAGCAGGTTGCGCAGGATGAGAATGTAAACTTTGCCGATATTTACAGCGCGGTTGTAAACGATAAGGGCTGTCTGCCCGAGGATGCGGCGAGCGACGGCGTGCATTTTAATAAGGAATATTACAAGAAATGTCTTATATATATTCAGGAAGAGTTTAAGGAAGAATAAATTTCAGTGTGTCAAATAAATATGGAAGGAATGGGGAACATGAAAAAAATAATTTTTGGACTTATTGCTGTTATGTGCGCAATTTCCATTTTGGGATGCGCAAAAAAAGAAGTGGATATGGTTGCACTTGCGACAGATTTATTAAATAACGGTATGTATGCCGAGGAGCTTACGGAGGTAAATTCAAAGATTACCGAAAAAAGATACGCTATGACGGACGACGATATTGAGGATGTAATCGCATACTGCGGCACGAACGCGGTAGTTGACGAAATAGCCGTGTTTAAGGCAAAGGACGTAGACAGCGTATCGGAAAAAGCTGCCGAACATATAGAAAATCAGAAAAAGCTGTTTTCCGATTACCGTCCCAGTGAAGTGCCGAAGCTTGACAGCTGCGTTATTGTGTCGGAGGGTGATTACATAATCGTAAGCGTAAGCGCGGACAGCGCGAAAGCCGAGGAAATAATCAATAAATACATAAAATAAACGGAGGACAAAATTGAATTTTTCAAGCCTTATATTTTTGTTTCTGTATCTGCCTTTGGTAATCGGGATTTATTATCTCGTGCCGAGGCGGTTTCGGAACGCCTTTTTGCTTATTGCAAACCTTGTTTTTTACGGGTGGGGCGAACCGACCTTTATTTTAATAATGCTTATTTCAATCGTGACAAATTACGTCTGCGGACTGCTGATTGAAAAATATAGGGAAAGAGAGCGTCTTAAAAGGACGTTCTTAGTTTTGTCCGTAATTATAAGCTTGGGACTGCTCGGAATTTTCAAATACGCGGGATTTTTTACCGACATTATGCGTAAAATCCCGATTTTTGCGTATCTGCCGAAAATCAAAATTCCGCTTCCGATTGGAATTTCGTTTTACACTTTCCAGACTATGTCATACACGATTGACGTGTACCGCAGCGACACAAAAGCACAGAAAAATATCGTGTCCTTCGGCACGTATGTTTCATTTTTTCCGCAGCTTATCGCAGGGCCTATCGTGCGTTACCGCGACATAGCGCGTCAGCTTGAAGAAAGACGCGAAAATATAGAGCAGTTTGCGGCAGGTATCAGAATATTTATTGTCGGGCTTGCGAAAAAGGTGCTTATTGCAAATCAAATGGGAATGCTGTGGGACGAGCTTCGCGTTATGCCGTCAAACGGCATAATCGGCGCGTGGTTCGGTATTTTTGCCTATACTTTGCAAATTTATTTTGATTTTTCGGGCTATTCCGATATGGCGGTGGGCTTGGGCAGAATGTTCGGGTTTGAGTTTATGGAAAACTTCAATTATCCGTATATTTCAAAGAGCATAACGGAATTTTGGCGCAGGTGGCATATATCGCTTAGCACATGGTTCCGCGATTACCTCTACATACCGCTTGGCGGAAACCGTTGTAAAATCGGACGGCAGATATTTAATCTGTTCGCTGTCTGGTTTTTGACGGGCTTCTGGCACGGAGCGAATTTCAATTTCATTTTATGGGGAATTTATTACTTTGCGCTTCTGGTGGTTGAAAAATTTCTGCTCGGGAAATACCTTGAAAAACTTCCGAATTTTGCGCGGCATATTTATTCAATGTTTTTCATTATGCTTGGCTGGACGATATTCTATTTTGAGGACTTTTTTGAGTTTTTGAGATATTTGGTTCGTATGTTTGGCTTTGACGGCGTAATCAGCGCGGACGCAAAGGCGGTAATATTGTCATATCTGCCGCTTTTATCGGTGTCGGCGTTTGCCGCATTGCCGATTGGAAAAAATATATACAAAAAAATAAAGGACAAAAAAATTACGGCTGTTTTGGAATTTATCGCATGCGGCTTGGTTTTGGCATTATGCACCGCCGCGCTTGTAAATCAAAGCTATAATCCGTTTTTGTATTTCAGATTTTAGAGGTGAGTTTGATGAAAAAGAGAGATATATCGCTTGTCGTTCTGTTTACGGCGTTTATTGCCGTAATAGGGCTTTTGACGGCGTTTTTGCCTAAAAGCAATATTTCCGTAAATGAAAAGCGGACGCTTGCCGAATTTCCGAAATTCAGCGTAAAGTCACTGTTTAACGGTAAATGGGAGAGCGGATTTGAAAGCTATATCTCCGACCACTTCGCAAACCGCGATTTTTTTGCCGCGCTCGACAGCTATTATACGCTTTATTCGGGCAGAAACGGCGTAAAGGGCGTGTATAAGGGAAAGGACGGATATTTGATAAATACGCCTGTACAGATTGACAGAAATGTTTTATATGCGAATTTGTCGGCAATAAATGATTTTATAGAAAAAACAGGGATTAAATCAACAGTTATTGCCGTTCCGACCACGGGCTTTGAAATGTCGGACAAACTGCCGAATTTGCATAAAACATACAGTGACGGCGATATTTTAAAGGAAACCGAGAGTGAATTGCGGAAAAATGCGGATATTATAAATTTAATCAGAGAGTTTAATCATGATGAGGACGGGCTTTATTACAAGACCGACCACCATTGGACGACCGAGGGCGCGTACCGCGCGTATATCGATTACGCGCTGTTAAAGGGCTTTACGCCGATAACGGATTTTGACAAGCAATCATACAGCGGATTTTACGGCACGGCGTATTCAAAAAGCGCGCTGTGGCTTGAAAGACCCGATAAAATTGACGTGTGGAAATATCCAGCGAATGTGACGGTTACGATAAACGACGGCGCGGAGGATAAGGAATACGATACGATGTTTTTTGACGGGTATCTTGATAAGCCCGACAAATACCCCGTGTTCCTTGACGGCAATCATGCGTTAACAAGAATTGTAAATCATGACAGCGACGGCGGCAAACTGCTTGTATTAAAGGACTCCTACGCACATTGTCTTGTGCCGTTTTTGGCAGCGCATTACAGTCAGATTGATATGGTGGATTTAAGATATTATTTAAAATCCGTGTCCGAGCTTCAAAACGAACAGCATTATGACGAGGCGCTTTTTGTCTATGGTTTAAGCAGCCTTTGCGAAAGCGGCGACATATCAATTCTCGAATGATACTTAATTAGCTTCTTCCGATATATCGGAAGAAGTTTTTTTGATGTGCTGTCCGATAATTTCCGATACGTCGGTTACTGTAACGAATGCCGACGCGTCATCCTCATGAATAATGCGCTTTACCTCGGGAAGCTCAATTCGGGTAACTACGCAGTATAAAACAACCTTTTTGCCGCTGATAAGACCTGTTCCTTCCAGAAGTGTACAAGTTCTGCCGAGATGATTATACAGGCTTTCAGCGATACTTTTCCCCTCATTTGTTATTATCATCACGGCTTTTGCCTGCTCCATGCCTTCTTCTACCATATCAATAACTTTAAATGTAATGAAATATGTAAGCAGGCTGTAGAGCGCTCTGTCCCAGCCGAACAGGATGCCGGCAGCCGCATAAATTAAGATGTTAATTGCGAATATAATCTGACCGACCGAAAAGCTTGTTTTTTTGCTTATCAGAAGCGCGGCTATTTCAGTCCCGTCAAGACAGCCGCCGTAACGCAGTACCGTTCCTACTCCGAAGCCGAGCAAAACGCCGCCGAATATAACCGCCAGCAGTTCCTTATTTGTAACCTCGGGAATATCATGGAAAACCTCGAGCATGACTGAGAATAAAATCATGCCAAACGCGCCTTTAATCAGAAATCTCCATCCGAGCTGGCGAAAACCGACAAAAAGAAACGGCAGGTTTATAGCTATAATAAATAAACTTATATTTTTTCCTGTTGTATTGTTTAAAATCATACTTATACCGGTAATTCCGCCGTCAAGAATAGTGGAGGGGATAAGAAATTCTTCAAGTGAAAATGCCGCTATAACTGCTCCTATGGTGATTGCTATGTATGGTACAATATAATCTTTTGCAAATGCTTTAAATTTCATGAATGTATCTCCTTTTATTTACTATAATTATATTGTAGCATATTTTTTTGAAAAAAAGAAGAAAAATTTCAAAAAAAGTATTGACAAATTCCAAATTTGGTAGTATCATATCAATGCAGGCAGTTAGCGTAGGGTAATCAAGTGTTGTAAAGAATAACTTTGGACACTCGATTTTAACGGAAGGAGTGTGTACATAATGCCGCTTACAATGGCAAACACAGGGGAAACTGTGCTGATAAAATCAATCAGAGGAAAAGATGATACAAGAAGGTTTCTGGAAAATCTCGGATTTGTCGCAGGAAGCGAAGTTACGGTTGTGTCTGAAATGGCAGGAAATCTTATTGTTAACATAAAAGAAGCCAGAGTTGCCGTGTCAAAAGCTATGGCAAACAGAATAATGATTTGATTGTATGACTAAATCCGCCAAGGCGGTTTTATATAGAAAAAGGAGGATAAAGCTATGAATTTAAGGGAGGCAAAAATCGGTCAGACAGTGACCGTAAAACGCCTGAACGGCGAGGGAGCCGTAAAACGCAGAATTATGGATATGGGCATAACGAAGGGCGTTGAGATATACGTCAGAAAAGTTGCTCCGTTGGGGGACCCTGTTGAGGTAACTGTCCGCGGCTATGAGCTTTCATTAAGAAAGGCTGACGCGGAAATGATTGAACTTGTGTAAATTTTTTTTGCACTTGAGTTAACATAAGCTAATTAAAGTTTTTGGGAGGTAATAACAAATGTCAATTAAA
>CAYUSE010000095.1:0-5977 GCA_964447095.1 uncultured Lachnospiraceae bacterium
GCGTGCGGCAGGCGTGTCGTGACTATCTAAATGAATGTTTCAATATGTCATTTGGGAATCAGTTCATTTACAGAGCATCTTGAGAAGCTGACAGAGAAATATAATATTCCCAAAAATATTATTGAAATGGAGATTACAGAGAGTATTTTCAGCGATGAGGATAAGGCGGCAGTTCGTCTTATGGACGACCTTAAAAAGCATGATTTCACGCTTTCTATGGATGATTTCGGCAGCGGATATTCCTCGCTTAATTTGCTTCGCGAGCTTCCGATTGATACGCTGAAAATTGATAAGGCGTTTCTTGAAACGACAGATGACTCCGAAAAGAGCAGAATTATCGTTGAGGAAATTATCGCAATGGCAAAGAAAATTAAGATTAACACTATATGCGAGGGTTTTGAAACCTAGCATCATAGAGACTTCTTAAGACAAGCAGGCTGTCAGATGGCACAAGGATTTTTCTATGCGCGTCCAATGGCAAAGGAAGATTTTGAGGATTTGCTGGATAGTGAAAAATAATATTGACTTTTTTGGATTTTTATGCTAAAATATATGAAGAATAAGGGAGTTCGTGAGAGCTCCCTATTTTAGAATTTTTATGATTAAGCTTGTATAAGGAGGATATATAAATGGCAAAAATTCAGATGAAAACACCGCTTGTTGAAATGGACGGCGATGAAATGACAAGAATAATATGGAAGATGATTAAGGATATTCTGCTTATCCCGTACATCGACCTTAAAACAGAATACTATGACCTTGGTCTTGTGCATCGTAACGAAACGGATGACCAAGTCACAATTGACAGCGCAAATGCGACGAAAAAATACGGAGTAGCCGTAAAGTGCGCGACTATTACGCCAAATGCGGCGAGAATGCCCGAGTATAATTTAAAGGAAATGTGGAAATCGCCAAACGGCACAATCCGCGCTATGCTTGACGGAACAGTATTCAGAACGCCAATTCTTGTAAAAGGCATAACGCCGTATATTCCGACGTGGACTAAACCTATAACAATCGCCCGTCATGCGTACGGCGATGTTTACAAAAACGTCGAAATGCAGGTTAAGGCAGGAAACAGAGCAGAGCTTGTAGTAACAGATAAAAACGGTAAGGAAACGCGTGAGATGATTTATGACTTCGCAGACGAGGACGGAATTATTCAGGGCTTGCATAACCGTGACGAGTCAATTTCAAGTTTTGCAAGAGCGTGCTTTAATTATGCTCTTGATATGAAGCAGGATATTTGGTTTGCAACGAAGGATACAATTTCCAAGAAGTATGATCACAGATTTAAGGATATTTTTCAGGAAATTTACGATAATGAGTATAAAGAAAAATTTGAAAAAACAGGTATAGAGTATTTCTATACGCTGATTGACGATGCGGTTGCCCGTGTGATTCGCTCAAACGGCGGTTATATTTGGGCTTGCAAGAACTATGACGGCGACGTTATGTCAGACATGGTTGCAACGGCCTACGGCTCGCTCGCTATGATGACCTCGGTGCTTGTTTCGCCTGACGGCATTTATGAGTACGAGGCGGCGCACGGAACGGTTCAGCGTCATTATTACAAGCATTTAAACGGCGAAAAGACTTCGACAAACTCCGTTGCGACATTGTTTGCATGGACGGGCGCGTTAAGAAAACGCGGTGAATTGGATAATTTGCCGGAGCTTATGAAATTTGCCGATAACCTTGAAAAGGCAACAATTCAGACGATTGAGGACGGCATTATGACAGGCGATTTAGAGGCGCTGTCAACACTTCCAAACAAACAAAAAGTCGATACCGAGGAGTTTCTGCTTGCAGTCAATGACAGATTGAAGAAATTGATGTAATATATCGGAGGATATAAAATGAAAATATTATGTATAGGCGATGTGGTGAGCCGTGTCGGACGGGAAATGCTTTTTCGGTATGTTGATGAACTTAAATATCAAAAAGGACTTGACCTTGTTATAGCAAACGGAGAAAACGCAACTCATGGCAGAGGTCTTGCGAGAAACGCCTATAATGAATTGATGAATGCCGGAGTTGACGCTGTCACTCTGGGCAATCATGCGTGGGGTTCAAAGGAAATAGGACCGATTATGAGACGGGAGGGAAATGTAATCCGTCCCGCAAATTTCAGCAGCGCGTGCCCGGGAAGCGGAAGCATGATAATAAAAACTAAATCGGAAATACCTGTAGGAATTATAAATCTTATCGGCAGAACATATATGGACCCGTCAGCTTCGCCTTTTGAAACTGCGCTCACGGAGATAGAAAAGTTAAAGGAAAAAACCAATATTATACTTATTGATTTCCATGCTGAGGCGACGAGTGAAAAACAAGCGCTCGCGCAGTATCTTGACGGAAAAGTATCGGCTGTATTCGGCACTCATACGCATGTTCAAACGGCGGACGATATGATTTTACCGAACGGCACAGGCTTTATCTGCGACCTTGGCATGACGGGAGTTACGCTTTCGGTTCTTGGCATGTCGTCAAAGATTATCATAGACCGCTTTGTTACGGGAATGCCGCAGAAATTTGAAATTGCTGAGGGTAAAGGACAGTTTTGCGGCTGTATATTTGAGATTGATGAGGAAAGCGGAAAATGCGTGGGGACGGAAAGGATTTTTATACGAGAAAAATAAATTTGCTCAAATACTTGAAATTTCAGTTAGTTTGTGCTAATATATTTATATAAAGGCGGTGAAACAAATGAAATTACAAGAATCTGGCGAAATGTATCTGGAAACTATTTTAGTTTTAAAACAGCGCTTCGGATATGTGCGCTCCATTGATATAGCGCATGAATTGAATTTCTCGAAACCGAGCGTCAGCCGCGCAATATCGCTGTTAAGAGAAAACGATTATGTTACGTTTGACCCGAATGGCATGATACTGCTTACAGAAAAGGGAATGGAAGTGGCAGAAAAGATTTATGAACGGCATAATGTTCTTACAACATTCCTGATGTCGCTTGGTGTAAGCGAGGAACATGCGGCTGCGGATGCATGCAGGATTGAGCATGTTATAAGCGATGAAACCTTCACGAAAATTAAAGAGTATAAAAATAACAAAAAATAAAGGATATTTCCTTTATTTTTTTGTTTGTCAATAATCTTATTTATGATATGTTTCATTAGCGTTTATTTTAAACGAGCGGTAAATCTGTTCGGCAAGCACAACGCGCATAAGCTGATGCGGAAGCGTCATTTTTCCAAAGCTTAATTTTAATTGTGCCTTTGATTTGACTGCATCAGAAAGTCCCAATGAACCGCCTATTATGAAGGTGATATTGCTTGATGTCATGAATATATCCGCTATTTTTTTCGCCAATTCCTCTGATGAAAGCTCAGTACCCTCAATGCACAGCGCAATAATGTATGAGCCTTGCGAGAGCTTTGCGAGAATTTTTTTGCCTTCTTTTTCTTTTATCATATCTTCTTCTTTTTCTGACGCGTTATCGGGTATCTTTTCGTCAGGAACCTCAATAATTGAAAATTTTGCAAATCTTGAAAGACGTTTGGCGTATTCGTTTAACGCGTCCGTAAAATATTTTTCCTTGATTTTCCCGACGCAGATTATATTTATATTCATAGCCTAAACCTCGTGATTTTATATCTGTCCGCAATCTGAAGCGTCATATCTTCGCCGACGTTCACGCCCGAGGCGGTGAGTTTGTTATACGTTTCCATCATAGCAATTTCGGGGTGGTTGTTTTCCTTGCTCAAATGCCCGAGCATTATATGTTCTGTGCCTGATTTTACAAGCTCCAAAGCCGTTTTTGCGGCATTTTCGTTTGACAAATGCCCGACATTGCTTAAAATTCGCTGCTTTAAGGGGAACGGATATGTACCGAATTGGAGCATGTTTACGTCATGATTTGACTCTAAAAGTATCGCTTTGCTGCCCTTAATCTGCTCAAACAGAGGTTTTGTCATACAGCCTATATCGGTCGCTATTGTGATTTTTTGATTATCTATGTAAAAATTAAATCCGGCGGGATTTGCGGCATCATGCGGTATATCAAATGCCTTTATGCCGATTGTTCCGATTTCAAAATCATCAGAGGTGTTGATGACTTTAATCTGACTTTCTTCTATTTTACCAATATCCATAGCCTTATGCGTTCCGCTTGTAGCATAAACAGGAATACCATAGCGTCTTGCGACTACTCCTGCGCCCTTGGTATGGTCAATGTGCTCGTGTGTGATTAAAAGAGCGTCAATTTGATTTGGTAATATGTTAAGTTTGGAAAGCGCTTCTGCCAGCTGTTTTCCCGACATTCCGCAGTCAATCAGAAGATGCGTTTTACCGTCGGTCAAATACGAAGCGTTTCCTGAAGAACCGCTGATTAGAGTGGTAAAATTTATCATTTCCGTATCCTTTCATAATATATAAAAAGGCGTTGTTTAACGCAACGCCTTAAAAATCCTCCTCAACAACCTGAATGCGCTGAATATCTCCGCCGATACCTATAAATTTCTGCTCAAAATTCTCATATCCGCGGTCAATATGATAAATATCAGTGATTTCGGTTGTTCCGTCCGCCATAAGTCCGGCAATAATCATGGCTGCTCCCGCGCGCAAATCAGTCGCTTTAACATGCGCTCCGAGGAGCTTGTCTACGCCGTTTATAATAGCAAGCTGTCCTTCAACTCTTATATCAGCGCCCATACGCTTTAATTCGTTGATATATCTGAAACGGTTGTCCCATACGCCTTCTCTTGCTGTGCTTGTGCCGGGGATAGTAGATAAGAATGATACAAGCTGAGGCTGCAAATCGGTTGGAAATCCAGGATATGGAAGAGCGATAAAGTTAATTCGTCTTAACCGCGCATTTTCTTCAACCCATACATGAACGCTGTCAATATCCTCGCTTACCTTTACGCCTGCTTCAATCAATTTTGCGCTTATAATTTCCAAATGACGGGGTATTACATTTTTTAATACGACATCGCCTCTTGTAGCCGCCGCCGCAATCATAAATGTACCGGCTTCAATCTGGTCGGGAATAATTGCATACGTGCCGCCGTGAAGCTCTTTTACGCCTCGTATTTTTATCGTATCAGTTCCTGCGCCGCGGATATTTGCGCCCATTGCGTTTAAGAAATTCGCTAAATCAACTATATGCGGTTCTTTTGCCGCGCTTTCGATTACGGTCATTCCCTCGGCTGTAACAGCGGCGAGAATGGCGTTTATAGTTGCGCCTACTGTGACGACATCAAAATATATGCTTGCGCCGTGCAGGGAATCGGCTGTTCCGTTAATCATGCCGCGTGATAAATCAATGTCCGCGCCCAGAGCCTCAAAGCTTTTTATATGCTGGTCAATGGGGCGTGTGCCAAAATCGCATCCGCCGGGAGGGTCAACCTTGAACTGATGAAAACGTCCTAAAAGTGCGCCCATGAGATAGCTTGAACCTCGCATTTTACGCGTAAGATCTCCGGGGGGCGTCCAGGAGTTAACATTAGTGCAGTCAACTTCGACGGTATTATTATCTATATATTTAACATCGGCATTAAGATTTTCAAGGATTTTCAGAAACAGCTTTACGTCCTTTATATCAGGCAGATTTTCGATACGGCATATATCTTTTACCAGCAGGCATGCAGGTAAAATTGCTACAGCGGCATTCTTTGCGCCGCTTACTGTAACTTCGCCGTGAAGCTTGTTTCCGCCTTTAATCAAGAGCTTTTCCAACAAGTCCCACTCCTTTTATGTCATATAATCAAATACTTATAATATACATTATAACAGAAAAAAATGTAAAAATCAATTAAAATCGGAAAAAATAGTCAATCATTTTTAATTATGACAGAAAAAAACAGCGTGCCGCAATCGTGGGACTGCTGTGCAGGCTGTTTATATCTAATCCGAAAGCAATCAAACTGCGCGCTGAACCTTTCCTGAACGAAGGCATCTTGTGCATACATTAACCGACTTAACGCCGCCGTTAACAACTGCTCTTACCTTTCTTACA
>CAYUSE010000096.1:0-5904 GCA_964447095.1 uncultured Lachnospiraceae bacterium
TTCCGCAATCAGCTCAGGTAAAAGCTTTATGTGGTGAAACACGCCGTCGCTTTGGCGTATCCCCCGTTCGCCCATTTTTACGGGCAAAAGCTGACGCTTTGATATAACGCTGCCATCGGTTATAAGCGCAGCTGATGTTGTGTAATTGCTTGTGTCAAGCCCGAGATACATCATAGCGTTTTTATGAAGCTTGCCAAAAGTCCGTTTATAAATGCAGGATCGCTGTCGTCGCCATAAGTCTTTGCAAGCTCAACCGCCTCGTTTATAGCAACTTTCTCGGGTACGTCGCCAACGTATTTAATTTCATATACCGCAAGCTTTAATATGCATTTTGCCGCCTTTGATATTCTCGAATACGTCCACCCTTTTTTTATGTGCTGCGAAATAAGCTCAATAAGCTCATCCTCATGCTCCGCAACGCCGTTTACCACTTCTGTGATATATCCGATATTATCCTCGCATTCAGGCATCACGTCTAAAAGCTCTTTCATAATATAGTCCATATCCTCACGGTGCATATCCATCTGGAATATCTGTGTAAATGCCGCGCGCCGCGCTTCGCTTCGTGTTTGTTTCTTCATTACACTTCTGCCTTTCTCAAATAAGTAGAAATATCAATACTGAAACTATACCACAATTTACCGCAAAAAGCAAGAGGGTTTAACGAAAAAGAGAAGCTCTAAGCTTCTCTTTTAACAGAATTTATTGCACATCGGGACGCTTCACACGATTCACAGTTCTATAGTGAGTTAGAATATGTCCGCGCGCATAACCATTTGTGCCCATAATATTTTTACCTGTACAGTTTACAATTTCTGTATAATATATGTATTTATCACTTATGCTTTCAACAGACAGCATATTCTCTGAATTCACCAACGGATGATCTTCTCCTGTTTCGTTATAATGCACTCTCAATTCCTTATAATCGTCTGAACCGTAAAAATATATATTATTTTCTGCGTTGTTATAATGGTGATAATTGATTTCTTTTAAATCTATGTCGCCCGATTCGCCTGTCACCATATCAAACCAACAGTACATTTTGGGACTGTATCCATTGCTATATATAATCACATCATCATATATTTTGTATAAAATTGCAGCATTATTGCTATTATTTTGTTTACCTTTTATCAAAGTTCTCTTTTCTCCTGTATTTAAATCTACTACATTTAAGTCCCCGTCACCTCTGCCGTATTCATTGATTGTCCATTCGTCATTATTATCACAATAAGCAGTATAATAGAGTTTATCATTTGCAATCATTCCGTTGGCACATGCGGCATCATCTGTTAAAATCTTATTGTTTCTGCCATTCATGTCACATACACCAATTTTTGCAGACCAAGTAAAGTCCGAACCTGCTAATATATTATCATTATAATATATTTTATTATTATATACAGTAAAAGCATATATGTCCTGCTCATTACCAAACGGTATTTCCGTGCATGGGATATTTCCTGTCCTCCACTCTGCAACTCCATTGGTAGCCGGCCAAATAACTCTCATAGCCTTATCATTATATTCTGCAACTCCGGAAAATTCATATACCCTATTCCTATTTTTCAGTTCTTTTTTCAATTTCATACGGCACTTGAATTTTTCCCAAATTATATTATCCAAATCAGACTGCATAGCCAATTTTACAGATTTTTCACTGCCGATTACAATAAGTCCTTTATAATAATCAACTGTCCTTCCAAGATTTTCAGCAAGAGCGCGCAAAGGCAGCATTGTTCTGTCGTTTACTATCTGCGCCGGCACATCAAGCGTTATTTTCTTTCCGTCGACTGTCATTTCCTCATCATCAAGACAACACTTAATTATGTGATTGTCATTTTTGATTGTTACCTCCTTTGAGTCACCGTTCCAATCGACGGTGCAGTCAAATGTTTCAGCAACAAAACGCGCGGGAACAAGCGTTCTCTCATGTGCAATAATGGGAGACACTTGAAAGTTATTTTCATCAATCTGCTTATACTCATCATTTTTGTATGAAGCATAGCTGTCAATGTACATCATTAAAATATCATCGCTTACAGGTTCTTTTGTTGGCTCAATATCAGGTTGTTCCGTGGTTCCATTTATATTTATAGCAGCGGGCTCAACAGTTGGAACAGCCTTGGCATTTTCCTCTGCATTTACTGTAACTGTATACGATATAATTATCATAGTCATAACTACCGCTAAACTAAAAATTCTCTTCTTCATAATTCTACCTCCGTAAACTAAAATTTCCATTGTATATATTATCATATTTAGATAAATTCGTAAATAACTAATTTCACTTTTCTCAACATAAAAATACCGTTTCCTCCGAAACGGTATTTTTATTCATCTTATTCTTCTGCTTCAGGAAGAAGTTCAGGTTCCGCGTCTTCTGCTTCATCTTCATTATCCTTTGCAAAGCTCACGCCCTCAATATGGATATTGACCTTTTCTACGGAAAGCCCTGTCATGCTTTCCACGCTGTTTTTAACATTTTCTTGAATTTCCCAAGCAAGCTCGGGGATTCTTACACCGTATTCCACCACGATATACAAATCAATTGAAACGCTCGCATCTGACATTTCAACCTTTACGCCTTTTGACGGATTTTTCTTCGCGCCGAATTTCTCGGCAATTCCGCCGGCAAAGGAGCTGTACATTTCCGCTACTCCCTCTAATTCCGAGGTAGCAATTCCTGCGATTGTCGAAACAACATCAGCGGAAATTCTGATATTTCCAACATTCTCTTCTTCAACCGTCTCTTCCTCTGTTATTACTGTTTCTTCTGCCGTATTCTCTGATGCATCAGCCGTTTCAACAAATTCCTCAGCTGTTTCCTCTGTTACCTCGTTCTTTAATTCCTCGTCCATTTTGTAACCTCCAATATCCGCATATTTGCTATTTTATATATTGTATCAGAAATTCCTCAAGATTTCAACTGTTTTTAGTGAATTTATACAAAAAAATTTATTTTTCTACCGTACCTCTATAATTTTAATATTTTTCGCGGAAATATCGAGCTCGTCTGTGACAATATCTGTAAGCTTTACAACGTCTTTATCCGAGAAGCCTTCTTTTCTGACCATAAGATTTACGCCATTTTCGTCAATATAAACGCATATTTCGCTGTAACCCTTTGACTGCGCAATACTCTCAATCTCTGTTTCCTTCTCAACATTCGACGCCGCCGTAATTATCTGGTCTCCTGCTTTTTTGCGGATTTCCTCGTCAAAATTTGAGTTCTCCGCTGTCTGGTTCAGAATTTCAAGAGATTTTGCTCTTGCGCTCTCGCGGTCATATTTCGCCTTGTCAAAATATCCGCCTGTATCTGTCGCAGTTTCAACAACCGCGCCCGTATTCTCCTTGTTCTCGCCTTCATTTGCATCTTTATTGGCTGCTTTGTCACCCTCAGTCTGCTCATTCTCGTCCGAATTTTCGGCATTGTTTTTATTGCCGTCAGTTTCCTCAACTTCCTCCGTGGAGTTTACATATTGTGCCTCACCGAGCTTTTTGCCGGTTTCTATGTAGCTTTCTCCGTCCGTAACATGCATTGTATCCTGATATGACCAATTCAGATAGCCTGCCGTGCCGATAAGCACTACCAACGCCGCCGCAATTATCTCCTTTTTCTTTAAAACCATTTCATTTTCCTCCTTAAAATCATTTTAGTTTTTCTCTCTTTTGTATATTCTTATTCTATGCGCGGGCACCTCCGTAACGGCGGTAACCGCCTCGCTTATTGCCTGCCTGACCGCAGCATCCCCTCCGCCGTCGGCAGTAACAATAACCCCCTTTGCGCGCGGATAAATTTCCTTTATAACCATCGGTTCTCCATCAGTCATAACAGCTTTTTTATCCTCGCTTTCCTCTGTCTGTACCTCGCGATTTGCGGTATTAGTTTTTGTTTCATAAGCAATATCCTTTTCGCTTGTGCTGTAATACGTTATCATTACCGAAACCCTGCCCGCGCCCTCAATATCCGAAAGGATTTCTTCAAGACGCGTTTCTTCGTCCGGCACAACAGTTTCCTTTATTTTTTCCTTTTTGCCGTCACCTCCGGAAATAAGCATAAAGACAACTCCAATTATAATTATTATAAACAATATTTGATTATTCTTATTTTTAATCAATTTTCTAAATGTTTCTTTATTCATTATAAACCTCCGCTACACCGTAAACCTCGCAAATACGCTTTTTTGCCGCCTCCGTAAGCTTTGCTCCCGATACGCGGATTTCTTTTACTCCCTTTATTTCCCCATTATCGCCTGCGTCAATTGTAACCCTTGCCGACGCTGATATATTAAATTCGTTTTTGAGCCGTTCCTCTATATCATTTTCAACCTTTTCTGTTAAATCATCTTTTATAAGCTCCTCCTGCGTTTTGCCCTCGATTTTATCATAACTTTCTAAGTTAAGCTCATTCAGCCAATCGGTTTTTACTATCGCCTTTATCGGAGAAATAATACAGATTATCAGAACAAGTCCCGTTATAATTTTCACATATTTCTGCCATTTCTCCGGCGCAAGGCTGACGCAGAATGCGCAAAGCAAAGTTGAGGCTATTACGGTTAAAATATATGTTTTCATGATGTCACCGCCAATATAATTGAAATATTTATTATAAACAGTACCGCAACCATTATTACCATGCCGAAAATTGTCGTAACTGTTTCCGATATTTCCCACAGCATCGCGCTGACGCGTCTGTCAGTAAGCGGTTCTACAACCGCCGCCGTAACTTTCAGCATAAGCTGCATAATGCCGATTTTAAGAACAGGTATAGCGCATATAGCGCTTACCGCAACAATTCCGGATACCCCGACAGCGTTTTTCATAAGCTGTGTTCCGCTTATTACTGTTTCAAGCGTATCCGAAAGAAATCCGCCAACTACAGGCACAAGACTTCCCACAGCAAATTTTACCGTTTTCGCGCCCAACGCGTCAATTGCGGGAGCGCTGAAGCCGTAAATAGCGCTTATGCCGGTAAACAGAGTTATTACAGCCGCCATTATCCAGCGCGCGGAGGATTTTACAACCCTGCAAAATCCCGTAAGCTGTATTTTATCGCTGACATTTCCGGCTATTGCGAGAACTGCGCCAAAGGTTATAAGCGGTATCAGGCATTTTTCCACTATTATTGTAATTACATAAACCGCCGCGGACAATACGGGATGAAATGCCGCCGCGGATGATACGCAGCCGCAGCTTAAAAGCGTTACGGAAAGAAGCGGCGACAGCTTTGTTATAAAGCCGTCCATAGCGTGTATTACCTCCGTACCGTACGAAAGCGTAACGGTAAAGCATTTTATAGCTGCCGCCGACATCAGCGCAAAGCAGGCAAAAAACGCCGTTTCTCCGCTTGCTTTATTTCCAAACGCTTCCTTCAGCACGCTTACAAGCGCTGACATTGCGGCAAGACACAGCAACAGAGTTATGTCTGACGCGCTGTCGCGTATCTCGCGCATAAAATCATCCTTTGCCGAATTTATGATTTTCGCAGGACTGAACGACATTCTGCCCTCCGTCACTTGGTCTACTGTTTCATTAAATATTTTTTCATCAGCCAGATACGGCTTTTCTATATCAGCAAAAGCAGTTTGCGGCATCATAAGAATAATGGCGATTACAAGCTTAAATACTATCGAGCGCATTTATACACACCTCCATAAAGCTTGTCAAAATCGGCATTGTAAGCCCCAATATAAAGACCTTTCCCGCAAGCTCTATTTTCATGGCAACGGCATTTTCCCCGCTGTCGCGAAGTGTTTCCGCGGCAAATTGGGTTATATACGCAATTCCTACTACCTTAATCACTATTATGAAATATCCTGCGTCAACTCCGCCTGTTTCCGCCAGTGCCCAGAATGAATTTATTACACTCCTGAGTGTATCTGCAACGCCGAATAGTAT
>CAYUSE010000097.1:0-4881 GCA_964447095.1 uncultured Lachnospiraceae bacterium
TACCTGTGCATATTTGATTATCGCCATAAAAAACCGAAAGATTATTCACTTGCACAAGCCTGTCTTTCGGAAATACCGACGGCGAAATCAAAAGCGGTTCGTATTCCTCAATATTTTTGAGAAGATTTGCTTTTTCCTGAATTGCCTTTTCAGTCCGAGCCTCTATATTCTTCGAGCGTTTCATGGCTTTTGCTGCCTTATGACCTGCAAAGCCTCTGTCTATCTTCTCATTAGGCACAGTTTTATGCTTGGTTTTTTCCGTTTTATCCGCCCACGACGCACTTCGCTTTGCCGCCTGAGATAATTTTGCAATTTCTTTTTTTAATTTTATATTTTCATTTATCTCAAAATTGTCCCGCATCGTTTTATTTGCAAGCCATTCAGAAAAGCTCCCCTTTTGTATATCAATATTTGTCTTATTGATTGACAGCGTATGATCTGTGCAGTTATCAAGCAAATGTCTGTCATGCGAAACTAAAATAAATCCCTTTTTCTTATTCAAATATTCGCCGATAATATCACGCGCATTTTCGTCAAGATGATTTGTCGGCTCGTCAATAAGCAAAAAGCTGTTTGAAACCAAAAACAACGCCGCAAGCAGCACTTTTACCTGCTCGCCGTTTGACAATGTATTAAACGGACGGTACAGCACATCACATTCAACATCAAGCCATGACAATTCACGCATAAACTCCCATTCCTCGCAATCGGGACAAATCTCATAAAATATTTCTATCGTATCTTTCATTTTGTCAGCCACTTCATAAGGAAAATATTCAAAATTCACCGACGCGCTTATATTTCCGCTGTATTTATATTTGCCGGTCAAGATATTCAAAAAAGTTGTTTTACCACGTCCGTTTCTGCCGACAAAACCGAGCTTCCAATCCGTATCAATCTGAAAGCTTGTATTTTCAAAAACATTTTCATAACTTCCGTCATAACAAAATGTTAAGTTTTTCACATCAATTAAAGACATAATCATCATTCCCTTCACATCAAAAAAATGAGCTGCAGGAAAATACACTCCTACAGCTCAAAAACCAACGCGGAGAAGTTTTAATTTTCCTGCTTTTTTACATCAAAACAAAAGCGTTTTACTTTTATTTTGCAAACGTAACTCAGCAAGAAAATTTAAACATCTTACCGCCTCCTAAAATCATTGTTTTATATATCTTAACACAGCTTTTAAAATAAGTCAAGCAAAATGCCTCGCTCCTAAAATTCTTCCCGAACAAGCTCGCCTGCGTTTCCGCAGCTATACTGCAATTCCGGATTTTTCACGCTGACTTTCATACCCTCTGAAACAGAGCTTACGATAAACGCGTTACCGCCTATTGTTGCGCCGTTGCCGATTACCGTGTCGCCTCCCAAAACTGTTGTTCCCGAATAAATTGTAACATTGTCGCCGATTGTCGGATGACGCTTTACACCCTTTAACTCCTGACCCTTTCTCGTCGAAAGCGCGCCCAAAGTAACGCCCTGATAAATCTTAACATTGTTGCCTATCTTCGTTGTTTCACCGATTACAATTCCCGTTCCATGGTCAATAAAAAAGTTTTTTCCGATTGCAGCGCCCGGATGAATATCTATTCCCGTCACGCTGTGAGCATGCTCAGTCATAATTCTCGGAATCATCGGAACTTTCAGAAGCCACAGCTCATGCGCAATTCTGTAAACAGTAATTGCAAAAAAACCGGGATACGAGAAAATTATCTCATCCGTACTGTACGCCGCAGGGTCGCCGTTATATGCCGCCTGAATATCGGTATCGAGATATTCCCGGAGTACAGGAATTTTTCCGATAAAGCTGTCAGCAATTTTTTCCGCCTGTTCATTTATCGCTGAACGCTTGCAGTCGCTGCACATATCCTGATTTCCCAAGGCACGGGCAATCTGCTTTTTTAAATTATACTGAATAAATTCAAGTCTCTCCCCTACAATGAACTTTACATAATCATTTCTAACACGGTTTTCTCCGAAATATCCCGGGAAAAGCACCTTGCGTATTTCCTCAATAACATCAATTAAAACCTTTTTATTTATCATATTTTCCGCGTCAATTCTAACGCTCAAGTCATGATGCTTGTAGCTGTCAAGAATGACCTCCACCATTTTTTCCGTTTTATTCTCCATTTCCTATCATCCTTTCTTCATTGAAAGAGATTTATATATTTACTAAATCCTTAATAACCTCTCCTGCGGCAATAAGTCCTGCAACTGACGGTACAAAAGCAATGCTGCCCGGAACACTGCGCCGCTGAGTATTTTCTGAAGCAGCCTCTTCTTTTCTGCCTGCCGGATCTGCAGGCAAAATCGGCTCTTCCTTTGAATATACCACCTTTAATTTCTTAATTCCGCGGTTTTTGAGTTCCCGACGCATAACCCGCGCAAGCGGACAAACCGAGGTTTTGTAAATATCCGCAACCTCAAAACGCGTGGGGTCAAGCTTATTCCCGGCCCCCATACAGCTTATAACAGGCACGCCCGCCTTATCGGCGCGCGTTATAATTTCAATTTTACCCTTCACTGTATCAATCGCATCTATAATATAATCGTATGCAGCAAAATCATAATTGTCAGCATTATCGGGCATAAAAAAACAATTATGCGCGTTAATTTTAAGCTGCGGATTTATCGCAAGCGCACGGCTCTTCATCACGTCAACTTTATTTTGCCCTACCGTGTCATGCAACGCGATAATTTGGCGGTTAATATTTGTGAGACTTACAGTATCGTTATCGAATATATCAATCGTTCCCACACTGCTTCTGACTAAAGCTTCAACAGCAAAGCCTCCGACGCCGCCGACGCCAAACACTGCGATATGTGAATTTTTTAATTTCACCATAGCTTCTTCGCCGAGAAGAAGCTGTGTTCTCGAAAACTCATCCATTACTCTCACTCCTTCAATAATTATACCATTTTTGGCATAATTATGTCAATAGCAAAAAAAATCAGCCCGAAGACTGATTAAATATAATATCCGAAATCATCGTCATTTTCCTTCGCCTTGTTTATAAGGTCAGCGATTGTGATACCTCTAAGGTAATTAGTTATAACTTCATACAACCCGCTCCACATTTCAATTGTCGGGCATTTCGCCGACCTCGGGCATTGATTTATCTCATCCTCCAGACATGCGACAGGAGCCATTCCGCCCTCTGTTACCTCCAAAATATCGAGAATTGTGTATTCCTCGGGCTTACGCGTCATTTTATACCCGCCCTGAGACCCGCGCTGAGAACGAAGAAATCCCGCCTTAGACAGAGCATTTACAATTTGCTCAAGATACTTAAGCGATATATCCTGACGCTTTGAAATCTCCTTTAATGATACATTTTCTCCGCTTGAATGTCTGGCAATGTCAAGCATTAAGCGAATTGCGTATCTTCCTTTTGTTGATATTTTCATTATGACGCCTCCGATTTAATCATAGTTATTCCGTATGAATTATTATATTCCCATTTCATTATTCTGTCAAGCGTCATAATATAAATTATTGCCGTTTTATTACTGCATTATCGCCGATATTTATCTCGTACATCATGGTGTAATAATTTTCCGAACCCTCAATATTTACTGAGAGCCTATGCAGACCGTCCTGTAAACCATAAGTATCAAGCACGGTTTTATACGGAATTGTGTGTTTTGTATCAATAACCGCGCCGTCAAGAACATACTGAACGCATACGGTATCCTCCTTTGGAAGATACACATAAGAATACAAAGGGATTTTACCGCCCCTTTCAAATTCATATCCATTCGCTTCAACAAAGGCAAAGTCCGCATCCTTGTTAAATGACGGCTTATACATTCCGCCCGCAAGAGCTTCGTCAATAATATTTATATATCCGCCATTTTGACTCAAATCACTGCCGCCGAGAGAACCTCCGGCATTGACGCTGAAATAAGTAATAAGCTTCAGATTTGGACAGCGCATGGGAAGATACCAATACATATTGCGAAGCCTCGCTTCCGCCCAGTCCTGAAACTCATCAGGCGCACCGTCATAGAAAAGATAAGACTCAACCGCCCCCTCCGAAACTGCAAGAGGTTTATTTATATTATTTTCTTGCATATACCGTTCAATATATTTGATATTGTTTGTATGCCAGCCGTAATCGGAACAGCCGAATAATATCGAGTCCGTTTCCGAGGTCGGAGCAGTATGCATAAAATCATGCGTCGGATATATTGAAACACCAATCCAATCAACGTATTCATCACCGGGATAATACAATTTGTATGGCTTATTGAGCGCACTTAAATCATTTACCGACCACATTACAGCAAATCCGTATTCATGCACAATATCGGCAACAAAGCGGAACGCTTTTATATACGCTGTCGGCGAGTTCCCTATATCGCTTACATTCATTTCTGCGCCGTAGCGTATAATAACAGGTCTGTGGTATTGTTTTAAATTGTCAAGCGCAGCTCTTATATATTCCTCATTCTGAGCCGCAAGCGTTACGTCTCTTGTATTCCACGGCACAAGCATCAAAACGTCTTTATTTCCTATTGTCTGCTTATTTATGGGATATACGTCAAGCTGCCCCAAATCAAATTCAATATAATTTGAATAAACCGAAAAATCATTTTTAAATATCTTTTTCTTAAAACGCGTCCAATCGCCGTTGCCGTCACCGTTAATTCCTGCAAGCACACCGTTTTTCGGCTCGTTTACCGCGCCGTATTCCGTTGAGTTTTGCCCCTCAGTATATAACTCAAGCTCCGGCGTATTTACCATCGGCGTCATATCCTCAAGCATTGAAGGAACATTTATCGGCGGAAAACGGAAACATGTTATCGCTATATTTGTTTCATCAATATATTCGGTTCTGAAATTATAGTCAGACCAGCCTGTTTTCTTGTTAT
>CAYUSE010000097.1:4891-5892 GCA_964447095.1 uncultured Lachnospiraceae bacterium
GCCTATTTCATACACATAAACATAATGCTTGCCGTTGAAGCAATCTGTTCTTATAGGTATATTATTTATTTTTACCAACTGACCGTCAGGCTCAGTCTGTCCTATTGGGAAATCGGTTTTTTCGTATGAAATTTCAGGTGCGTCGTAATTTTCAGGATAAAACGTCGTTGCCGTTATTCCATCCTCTGTTCTTTCCACAGTAAAACCGCAATATTCCAAATCCTCAACGGCAATTTCCGTTCTGCCGTCAAATGAATACGCCTGCACAGGGCGTCCGTCAACCGTTACAGAAATATCCGTGCCATAAACCTCCGTAATTTCATTAGTCACCGTATCAGCGCGGTTTAATTCCATCGACGGACATTTCTGACCTAAATTGCAGCCCCAAATCATTGCCAATATCGCAAAAAATCCTAAAACAACCGCTAATATTTGTTTCTTCACATTATTTCCTCACTTTATGTTTAATAAATTTATTATACCTCATGAGAATATAATTGTCAATTTTGCAATTTTTTGAAACATCCTTGGTTCTTTCGGCAAGATTATTTTGTATGGCTCTTACAAATCTATTTTTTACAGCGATAAACTTTAAAGGATACATAATAATAATAAATTTCCGAAAAAGTATAAATATTTCTTGACATCAGCGTGCTAAAGTGGTAAAATGTGAATACGGTTAAAAACCGCACAATAAAAAAAGGAGAAAATCAAAATGAAAAAGCTTTTATCAATTATCACAATGGCAGCGCTTGCGCTCACAATGACAGCGTGCGGCGCGCCGAAACAGGACGCGGCAAATGACACCGCGGCATCGGATTTGCAGTACATAACCGACAAGGGCACAATGACTATCGGTTATACCCTGTTCAGACCTATGAACTTCATGGAAAACGACGAGCTTACAGGCTTTGAAACAGAGTTTGCAAAGCTCGTATGCGAAAAGCTCGGCGTTACTCCCGAATTTCAGGAGATTAACTGGGACTCAAAAGAAATCGAGC
>CAYUSE010000098.1:0-5883 GCA_964447095.1 uncultured Lachnospiraceae bacterium
TAAGCGTTTTTGTTTCGACCTCCGTCACTGCTCCGTCCTTTACAAGCAAGGCTGTGTCGGGCGCAAGCTCCATAAGCTTTTTTATCGCGCCTTTTGTTTTTTCCTTGTTGCGGCTTTCCAGAAATTTTCCGACCATGATAAACGTAATCACAACCGCCGCCGACTCAAAATACAGATGATGAACATGGTGCGGATTTTGCGGTATAAGGTATGTCAGATACAGGCTGTACAAAAACGAACATCCGCTGCCTATTGCGACAAGCGAATCCATATTCGGGTTTCTGTGAAACAACGCCTTAAAGCCGTTTATAAAAAATCTGCGTCCGAGATACAATATCGGTATCGCAAGTAAAATCTGCGTCAGAGCAAAGTTGGTCGGGCTTGCGTTCATGTCAATTATTTTGGGGATCGGCAGCTTGTATTTAAACATTTGCCCCATCGACACATACAGCAGCATAACCGTTAAAATTACCGCGCCGATAAGCTCGTATTTTCTTTGCTTAAATTCCCTGTCCGCGTCCGTTTCCTCCGATTTTTCCGCCGCCTCGTTTTCCGATTTTATGCCGAAACCCGCCTTTTTTACCGCGTCCTTTATCATTTTTGGTTTGACTTTTGTTTCATCGTATTCTATTGTCATTTTGTTGGTTGTCAAGTTGACATCACTGCGGCTCACTCCGCCAATTTTCCGCGTTACGCGCTCCACTGCGCTCGAACACGCCGCGCACGACATTCCGCTTATTATATATATTTCCTCTTTCATGAATTTCCTCCGTATTTTTTAACTGCTACTATTATATACCCTTTTAGGGTAATTTTCAAGTCTTTTCATGTAAATTTATCCATAATAAAACGACTTTATTTAAAAGCCGTTTTATTGTTCCCTTTTATCCTGTTTTTGATTAATCCTCAGACTTTTGAGGTATTTTCAGCTTGCCGTTTAATTTTTTGCCGTTTAAATAATCGATAAGCGTTATGTCCTGAGATGCTATACCTGCTACTGTACTGCCTGAACCGCTGCGATTTTTGTTAGGCAGTGTTTTAATTGAAGTAAACAAGTGAGTGTCAAGCGCATTTGAAAGCATAATCGCCATATCGCCGCGCGTTATGGGGGCGGTTGTGTCAAAGCTTTTAAGGTTATTTGTAAGACCTATTTGCATAGCCTTTGAATTTGTTTCACTCGGATAGCTTTCGGGGAATTTTGCCATTTCAAAAGCACCATAGCCTAAAGCGTATACAAGGATTTTCATAACCTCCTGATATTTTATATTCTCATACGGCGCGAAGGTTGTATCGTTGTATCCGTTTATAATACCCTCTGCCACAAGTGCGGCAACATCGTCAGCAAACCAGTCGTCCGCGCTTACATCTTTAAACTCGCCGCTGTATTTCCCGCTGTAACGAAGCATACGCGTAAGCATTGCCGCCGCCTCCGCGCGTGTTATGGTGTTCTCGGGCATAAATAAATTATCGTCATAACCGTTTATAATGCCGAGGTCGTTAAGCTCGTTCACATAGCTCACTAAATCGCCCGAAACATCGCTGAATTTGCTTTCCGTGCCGATATATGCCGCGCGCGTGTCGGTATCGCGGATTTCATCACCGTTTATTTCCTCATATTTTGTTCGGTTTTCTTTCCAATTGTCATCCATGTTTTTTCCCATTTCTTCAACAATTGAACAAAATTCATTAAAGTCCATTATCTGCCCTTTTACGAGGTTTCTGCCCTCTCTGCCAAGTTCTGCGGCATCCTTATCCGTATAGCTGTTCACGGGAATTGCACATTCCTTATCATTGATATCCTTTACGTATATGCAGTCTTGAGAGAAAACGGAATTGGTATAATTAACAATTTTTATTTCCTTAACTTCCGATAGGCTGCTGCTATTGATGATTTTAGCTATTTCTACATAGTCCTCACGCAGACCTGCTTCATAATACTCAAGATAGGCATATTGCGCTGTATTGGCGGCAATATCAATAACATAGTTATCGGGAAAATATGTAATTCTTACGTGTTCTCCGTCGCTGTTTGCTCCGATAAAGGGAAACGCGATATTGTCATCATTATTAATTATATATTTGCCGTTTCTTTTTTCCGCGTAAAATTCGCGGTAATTATTATTTATGTCAATAACGTCCCGAACGGTTCTTGTTTCGGGCTTTAAGACGTCTTCCGCAATATCTATATCTCTGATTGTTTTGTCCCACAGCTCGGGACGGGCTTTTAAGCCCGTTGAATAAATCATATCCCTGACCTTGTCCGCCGTAATTTTTTCCGCAGCCGTTACGGTAACGGCTGACAGTATTGCTGTCATAGCCAAAGACACCGCTGTCATAATTGATAATATTTTTTTCATTTTACATTCTCCTTTTAATCTCCGTATATATAAATACCCGAGCTGTCGCCGTTTTGGGAATATGCTTTAACATAATACTCTCCGCCCTCGGGAACAGACATATAAAAGCTGTCGTGTGTTCTGTCCGCGCGCTCGTCATAAATTACTTCACCCGTAGCGGCGTTATGCACTGATACAGGTACATCCTTTGAGCCGCTTATTTTGCTGATTGACAGTTTAGTTCCGCTTTCCGCATTGAATACCTCGCTTTGCGGTTCTGTATTATTGCTGAAGTCCGCGTTGAAAATATATGAAGTCACAGGCTCGTTTTCTGCTGCAAATACATCTGTCCCTTCAGTTGAATTGTGTGTTTCTGTCTCTTTATATTCCGCGCTTTGCTCAGGCTCGTGCGCTGTTTCCCCGTCATATTCCAGCGGAATTTCCGCGAGAGGAATTGAACTTGACTCGTTATCGGGCGTTTTTGCGAGCGGCGTGGGCGTGGCTTCCTCCGTAGGCTTTGCCGTCGGAATGGCAATCGGAATAATCTGCTTAATTTCCTCAGGTATAACCTCTGCCGCCGTTTCAAAGCCAAACGCCGTAAGCGAGGACACAACGCAAGCGAAAACCGCCATAATTCCCGCAATCGTTGACGCTTTAGTCGGCATTTTAAATTCTACGATTTTCCTCAATCGCTTTTGTATGCTGTTTTTAGCCGACGCCATTGACGTAGTATACGCGAGCTTGGAGTTAAGCTCTTTTTCAATCACTGATAATATAAGATTGCCGTATGCTTTTTTATTCTCTCTGCTCAGGCTTTTTATAACTGTTTCGTCGCAGAAAAGCTCGCAGGCTTCGGTTATGGATTTGCCGATAAAATATACGGCAGGATTAAACCAATGAACGCATTGAGCGATTGACGCGGCAAGAGCAATCCATAAATCGTGGTGCTTGTAGTGCGTCAGCTCATGCGTTAAAATCATTTCAAGCTCGCTTTGGGAAAAAGCCCTGTCGGGAATGATTACAGTCGGTCTGAATATTCCGAACATCAGCGGAGAGTTCAGATACTTGCTGCTGCGGAGCATTATATTTCTTCGTATTGACAGCTTTTTACATACATTAAAATAAACATCAAGAGTTTTGCTTGTATAACATTCCTCCGTAATCTGGCTGAGCGTCAGCGAGGTTTTTATGTATTTGTATATCATTCTCGCTGCGAATAAAACTACTCCGATAAGCCATACAGCCGTTATAATATCCGCTGCCGTAAATGCCGAAGCGGTCACTGTCGCGGTTTGCGCCGCGCTTATTCCTGCAATATTTATTGTCTGCGGAACAGTTACTTTGAAAAACTTTGGAATTTCAATAATTTTTTGTATCGGCACGAGCAGCATTATAACAGATGTTACAAGCATTGCGTACTGCCATACATAATGCTTTGTTCTTTTCCCGAACAGCGCGGACAAGAGATACATAATTGTTCCCGACACGCTCATAAGCAAAAGCATATAAATATTTGTCATTTATCTTTCCCCTCCTTTACAGCTTATTAAACCATTGTCTGATTTCCTCCAATTCCTTGCTGTCAGGCTGCTTGCCCTTTACAAGCGCCGCAAGCAGGCTTGTAACAGAACCGTTATGAAACTCCTGTAAAAAACTTTCGGTTGTTTTGCTTTTGTATTCATCCTCGGTAATGCTCGCACGGTAAAAGTTTGTTTTGCCTTCCTTTCTCACCTCTAAAATGCCCTTGTCGCAAAGACGCTTCAAAAAAGTCATTATGGTAGTCGGCTTCCAAGTATCTTTTAAAAGAACAGTAAGCTCTGCGCTTGTAATCTCTTCGCCTTTTTTCCAGATTATATTCATAATCTCCATTTCCGAATTTGAAATTCTCATACCCTTCATCTCCTTAATATCCCGTCGGATATTTATTCTACACTGTGTAGTTTATTTATATTCTACATCATGTAGTTTTATTTGTCAAGCAATTTTTAGAAATTTTTTTAACAAATAATTATTACTGTCCCTATTATTATCAAAAAAGTGACAATCATTTAAATTAAATTACATTTTGACAAATTTTTCGTTTCATATATTGAAATAATAAGAATAGTTGTATATAATATCAAACTGAGAATATATTTTTTAACGGAGGAAATAATTTAATGAAGAAAAAAAGTATTTTATCTTTGCTTCTTGCAGCAGCGCTGTCATTCTCGGCATTTATTCCCGTCTTTGCCGAACCAGACAGCGATACTTCGGGCGGAAATAACAATGTATTTGTTGAGGACTCCTCACTTACACCGCCTGAGATAACCTATTCGCAATCGGCTCTTTTGCTTGATTTCCAATCAGGAAGAATGCTGTACGGCAAAAATATTGACGACAAAGTTTATCCTGCAAGCACTACAAAAATAATGACAGGTATATTGGCGCTTGAGATGTGTCCTGACTTGAATCAGGTAGTTACGGCTAATTATCAGGCGCTTGCGCCTATAACGCTTGAGGATTCCTTCATGGGAATACTTATAGGAGAAGAACTTACCATTGAGCAGCTTATAACAGGTATGCTTGTATATTCCGCAAATGACGCGGCAAATGTTTTAGCAGTGCATATTGCAGGTTCAATCGAAGCATTTACCGATTTAATGAACCAGAAAGCGGCTGAGCTTGGAATGACAGGCACGCATTTTGTAAACGCATGCGGTTCACATGACGATAATCACTATACCACAACCCGTGACCTTGCAACTCTTTCTCAGTACGCTATGCAAAGTGATAAATTCAGAGAAATAGTTAAAATGCCGATTTACAAAATCGCGCCGACAAATAAATATCTGACAGAAAGAATACTTGTAAACACAAACTTATTCCTAAGCACATCACGCTCGCCGTATTACTATTATCCGCCTTGTACAGGTATTAAAACAGGTCACACGTCACAGGCAGGTTATTGTCTTGCAGCTTCAGCAGCATATAATGATATAAATTTGCTTGCTATTGTAATGAATTGCCCTAATCTTGATACAAAAGAAAACGCATATTCCTATATAGAAACAAAAAGACTCTTTGAATTTGGTTTTGATCACTATCTTCACCAGGCAATTGCCGAGTCCGGGGATATTATCCATGATTTAAAGGTAAATGAAGCAAAAAATGACACGCGCCTTGCGCTTACGGTTGACAGCTCACTTGCCGCGCTTATTCCCGCAAACGAGGAAGGTCTTGACAATATCGAAAAAAATATCGAGGTGCCCGAGGATGTTCAGGCTCCGATTGAAAAAGGCGCTATTATAGGAAAAATAACATATTCTTATAACGGAACACAGCTTGCTTCCGGTAATCTTGTTGCCGCAAATGATGTGGAACGCAATAATCTTCTTCATGTAATAAATATAATTTTGAGGATTATAACAAGTCCGTTCTTCTATATACCGGTTATTCTGATTATAATTATCGCTATTTTCGCAAGACATCAAAAGAAAAAAATAGAACGCAAAAAACGTATTCAGCAGTTAAAGAAAAACCGTCAGAAAAACGGAAACGGTGAAAT
>CAYUSE010000099.1:0-5825 GCA_964447095.1 uncultured Lachnospiraceae bacterium
TTTGAATTTTAATTTTAAAATTATGAAGCGAGGGGACAAGATTCAAAAGGCAATTGAGACGGGTGACGAAAAAGTTCTGTGCGACATGGGTCTGCGTTATGACCTGACATTGCCGCTTTCCCGATATTATGCAAATAACCGTGAAAAGCTGGTAATGCCTGCAAAATGTATTCAGATTGACAAGGTTTATCGCGCTGAGCGTCCGCAAAAGGGAAGACTGCGCGAGTTCGTGCAGTGCGATATTGATATTATCGGTTCGCGTTCAATAAGCTCCGAGATTGAGCTTATTCATACGACGGCGAAGGCGCTTTTATCAATAGGAATTTCTGATTTTAAGGTTAAAATTAACGACAGACGGATTTTGAAATCGCTTTTAACAAATGTCGGATTTGAGGAAAATCAGCTCGACAGCGTGTGTATCACGTTTGACAAGCTTGATAAAATCGGCGCGGACGGAGTTAAATCGGAATTGTCAGAAAAGCAGCTTGATGAAACAGCGATTGCAAAATTTGCGGATATTATTGCAGAGCCTCTGACGCTTGACAGCGTAAAAAGCGTATGTGACTCGAAAGCGGCAGAGGATATTTCAGCGATTATCTCTGCGGTTGAGGAATTATCGGGCGGAAAATACGGCATTGAGTTTGATATTTCGCTCGTAAGAGGGCAAGGCTATTATACAGGCACGGTTTTTGAAATTGTAAGCGATAAATTTAAGGGCTCAATAGCCGGAGGCGGCAGATACGATAAGCTTATCGGAAAATTCACGGGCGAGGAAATTCCTGCAGTAGGATTTTCGATTGGATTTGAAAGAATTTTTGCTATGCTGCAGGAAAGCGAATATGAAATACCAGATGCAAAGAAAAAGCTTGCGATGCTGTTTGAGGGCGCGGACACAGTTTTAGCAATAAAAGCGGCTGAGAAACTGCGTGAGAGCTATGATGTGTCAATTTACGAGAAACCTAAAAAATTATCAAAATTTCTTGACCGGTTAAAGGAAAACGGTTTTAGCGCGTTCTGCTTTGCGGACAATATGGAGGATATACGCTCTCTTGCATAAATTTCCGTAATATTTATGCTGCTTGTCACCGATAATATGAATGAGGTGATAAAAATGAAATATGAAGGAATTTGCGACCTTGTTGCATCGGATGACGAAGCGAAAAAATATTTCCATTCGCTCTCAAATGATGTGCAGCAGTCGCTTATGGCGCACGGAGCAGGCGTGAACTCGCTTGAGGAGCTTAAAAACTTCGCGGATGTTGTGCAGAAACAGGGATAAGAAAAATCTGAAAGGGATTTTCCCTTTCAGATTTTTTATGAAATCAATAATGAAACATCTTGCTTTTTTTATGACAAAGTAATATAATATAAATTTAGAAATATACATAGGGAAGTGGAAGAAATGGATATAGGGATACTTATAAACCAGCTTATACAGTTATTTATCGTGATTTGTATGGGATATTTGCTGTATAAAATCAATATTTTTAACGAAGAAGTCAATCAAAAACTGACGAAGCTATTGCTGCATGTTTCATTGCCGGCGATGATTTTAAGCTCTGTTTTATCCCAAACAGAACGTCCGCCCGCAACCGAGGTTGTTGAGGTATTTATAATAGCGGTTGCGATGTTTGTGCTTTTGCCTGTTATCAGCGTAATTGTTGTAAAGCTGATGCGTATGCCGAAGGAACAGCAGGGGCTTTATATATTTATGACCACGTTTTCAAATGTAGGTTTTATGGGATTTCCGATAATTGACGCGCTTTACGGTGAAAAAGGAGTGTTCTATGCGGCGATTATAAACATAATATTTAATGTGGCGGTATTTACCTACGGAACGATTATGATGCATTACGGAACGGGCAAAAAGGCGGATTTGAATTTAAAAAAGCTTATAAATCCGGGTATTTTATGCTCAGTTGCCTCAATTTTAATTTATGTGATAGATATAAGCTTTCCTGCGCCGATTGAAAATGCGGTGGACACAATCGGAAGCATAACAACACCTATTGCTATGATGCTTATTGGCGCAACGCTTGCGAAAATGGACGTGAAATCGGTATTTAACGATTGGAGAGTATATATGTTTTCCGTTGCAAAACAGCTTATTCTGCCGATTTTAATGTTCTATGCGGCAAAGATATTTATTAAAAATGAATTTATTTTAGGTATTACGCTTATTATGTTTTTGATGCCTGTCGCCAATACCGCGCTGCTGTTTGCTACGGAATATCACCGTGATGAAAAGTTAGCGGCAAAAACGGTATTTATCACAACACTTATGTCGCTTGCGACAATACCGTTCGGTATTTGGTTCTGCATGAGATAACTGCTTGAATAAAGCGTTAAATAGTGATTAAACTATTATCACACAAGGGAGGGATAAAATGCCGTTTGAATTTGCAATACTTGATTTTATACGCGGCAATATGACAAATCATGCGCTTAATGCAATTATGATTTTTATCACGAGCTTGGGCAACGGCGGAATTATTTGGATTATTATTTCTGCCGTTATGATAATTACAAAAAAATATAGAAAAACAGGGATAAAAATTGCAGTATCACTGATTTTTTCTTTTCTCGTATGCAATTTGTGTATTAAGCCGATTATTGCAAGACCGCGGCCGTTTGAGGTGAAAAAGACAGCGCTTATTATCACGCCTCCGAGCGACTATTCGTTTCCGTCGGGGCATACAGCCGCGTCGTTTGCGGCGGCTGTGACGCTCATAAAAAACAAACGCAGCCCGTTTTCGGTCTGCGCTTTAATTCTTGCGTTTTTAATAGCGTTTTCAAGACTGTATTTGTATGTTCATTTCCCGACTGATATATTCGCCGGCATGGTTTTAGGAACAATGTTCTCGTTTGCCGCTGATAAATTAGTCGATAAATTTTTTAATTAGCCCTCGAAGTATTTTCTGTCAAGGCTTCTGTATTGTATCGCTTCGGCTATATGGTTTGTGTTAATTCTTTCTGAATCTTCAAGATCAGCAATTGTACGCGCGACCTTTAAAATTCGGCTGTGAGCTCTTGCGCTTAAACCGAGATTGTCAAAGGCGGCTTTTAAAATTGCATTTTCCTCTTCTCCAAGAGGGCAAAATTCCTGTAACATTCCCGCTGTGAGCTGTGAATTTGAATAAATGTTTAAATCCTTGTAGCGTTCAAGCTGGATTTTACGCGTTTTATTGACGCGTTCCTTTATGGACGCGCTTTTTTCGCCCTTATTGACTGAACTTAAATCATCATAATCAACGCTTGCGACCTCTACCTGAATGTCAATTCTGTCAAGCAGCGGACCTGAAATTTTGCTCCTGTAGCGATTTATGCTTGCAGGAGTACAGGTGCATTCACGGCGCGTATCGCCGAGATAACCGCATTTGCAGGGGTTCATACTTGCGATAAGCATTATGTTGCACGGATATGTAAGTGTTGCGTTTACCCGCGAAATTGTCACTTCTCCGTCTTCAAGAGGCTGACGAAGAACTTCAAGCGCGTCACGGTGAAATTCAGGCAGCTCGTCGAGAAACAATATGCCGTTATGCGCAAGCGAAAGCTCACCGGGTTTCGGAGTACTGCCTCCTCCCGAAAGTCCTGCTGCTGAAATAGTGTGGTGCGGACTGCGGAACGGCCGGTTAATAATAAGCGGAATATTTTTAGGAAGCATTCCAGCTATTGAGTGAATTTTTGTAACTTCAAGAGCCTCGTCAAAAGTAAGGTCGGGAAGAATGCCGGGCATTCTCTGCGCGAGCATTGTTTTGCCCGTTCCCGGGCTTCCGATAAGCAGCACATTATGGTTTCCTGCGGCTGCGATTTCAAGCGCGCGTTTTACATTTTCCTGTCCCTTTACATCGCAGAAATCAAGCAATGAGCTTGATTGTTCCTTAAAGAAATCATCAAGGTCTACATGATGAGGCTTAATGCGCTTTATTCCCGTAAAATGGTCAGATATTTCGTGCAGCGATGCGGCAGGATATATTTCAATACCGTCTATCACCGCTGCTTCATTTGCGTTATCCTTTGGCACAAATACACGTTTAAAGCCGTGCTTGTACGCGGTAATTACCATAGGGAGTATTCCTGAAACAGAGGAAATTGTACCGTCAAGCGAAAGCTCGCCAATAAACATTGTCGTGTCGTTATCTTCAACCGGAAGCTGTTCGGTAGCTGTTAAAATGGAAATGGTAATCGGCAAATCGTATGAAGAACCGCCCTTTTTTTGTGACGCAGGCGCAAGATTTGTGATTATTCTCTTTGCCGGGAATACGAAGCCTGTGTTTTTAATTGCCGCTCTTACGCGTTCCTTTGCTTCGCGTACCGCTGTGTCGGGCAGTCCTACTACCTCGAATATCGGCATACCGTTTGAAATATCGGTTTCGACAAAAACCTGAAAGCCGTCTATCCCCATAAGACCGCATGAATTTATTCTCGACAGCATTTTTTTCACCTTCTTTATGATTTTTTGCGGAATACCATAAGCTTCATGGATATAAAGGTTATAGGAGTTCCGAGAATTGCGGCTATAAGATATGCCGCGCTGTGATTCCAATGAATTGAGGTCAGCATAAACACCATTATATATTGAAACAAAAAATTCGGGATATAGCTTATCGGGAATTTTATAAAGTTTCTGAGCGTGGGTTTTTGATGAAAGGTGTATTTTGAGTTAAGGAAAAAAGATAAAACTATGCTTGCAATATAGCCTATGATGAAGTTAACGCGCGAAGTTTCTATAAAAACGCGCAATGCGTCCGAGGTATCAAGCGTTATGTTTTTGATGATGTCAAGCGCAGTGGCGACTATGATTACTGAAGCGGTATTTACAATTCCAAGTCCCATAAAGATGAAGAATTGGAGCGTCAGAAATGGTCTCAGGATACGCATGGTGTTTTTTGATACGCGCTCTGAAAGCCATACGCGAAAATCAGATATAAGCTTATCCAAGTAAATACACCTCCTTAATATTCCTATTATATAACATTTTACAGTTAAAAACAATAGAAAAAAGTCGAAAAACCGAAAAATAAAGGAAAACAGCTTTATTTTACACTTTTTTAATATAAAACCCTTGACAAGGAAATGTAAAAATGATATACTATATAGGCGCTGGAGAGAGTGCAAAATTAAATATCGCGGGGTAGAGCAGTTCGGTAGCTCGTCGGGCTCATAACCCGAAGGTCGTTGGTTCAAATCCGGCCCCCGCAACCAAAAAGAGTGTCCTTATTGGATTTGAGTTTCAAAAGGACACTCTTTCTTTTTTTTCTTATAATGCTAATCATATTACAAAAAAGAGGCTGTTTATATAGAAGCAGCTTCTTTTTGCACTAAACATTGGATTTTAATATTTTATATATTCAGCGTATTTTGACAAAAATGAATTATACTCGTTTTCCTCTGTTATCCAAACGATAACAGCATAATCTTTTATTTCAAGCCGTGAATATGCCTCTAAACGATGATTGCCGTCATTAAGTTCAAATGCACCGTCTTTATTATCCTCATCTATAAAATAATGTACAATAAGCGGCGGCATATCCTTTTCCTGCTTGATAACTTCTTCCAATTCTGAAACATGATGCTCAAACCATTTGCTTTCTATCCTCCATTTCATATTTTCTTCCGGACCGCAGCAACGTTTAAAGAATGACAGCGGCATATTTATAGGTCCGATAAAATATCTGTCAAAAAGCTTCAGACCATCCGAAAAGTCTTTGTTATGACCGTCTGATTGCAGGTAAAGATGAATCCATTCTTCCAATTTTCCTTGTTTAGCGTAATTTTTTGCAGAAGTAAGTGAACAGCTATACTGCATAGATAATTCCTCCTTT
>CAYUSE010000100.1:0-5759 GCA_964447095.1 uncultured Lachnospiraceae bacterium
GTCAAAAAACAACATACGCTGTCCTAAAATTTCTCTTACGTCCATTTTGCTTCTCCTCTCACGATTACAGATATAAATATTATATAACAAAGCATGAAAAATTTCAACAGAAAATTGTGATTTTGTGGAAAACTGCCGTTACAATCATCTTTTTGCGCAAAAAAACCGCAGACCGTATTGTATAACGGTTTGCGGTTTTTTTAATTACATTATTCGCCCTTATATGCCTTAACCATTATTTCCTCAATTTCCGTTACAAGCGGAAGCTTCGGATTTGCGGTTGTACACTGGTCTTCAAATGCCTTATTTGCAATATCGGAAAGCTTTTTCATATATTCCTTCTCGTTTATGCCGCACTCAGCAAAGCTTGACGGCTCATTTACCTCCTGCATAAGCTCCTTGATTGCCTTTATAAGGCTCTTAACTCCCTCGTTTGTCGTTCTCGCCGGAAGTCCAAGGAATGACGCAATTTCAGCATATTTTTCATCAGCAACAAACTTTCTGTATTTCGGGAATGATACAAACTTTGAAGGTGTTGACGCATTATATTCAATAACATAAGGCAATAACACCGCGTTTGCGCGTCCATGAGGAACATGATATTCACCGCCGATTTTGTGCGCGATTGAATGGTTAAGTCCTAAGAACGCGTTGGTGAACGCCATACCTGCCATACAGCTTGCGTTATGCATTTTTTCTCTTGCCTCCGCATCGTCCGCGCCGTTTTTATAGGCTCTGGGGAGATACTTAAACACAAGCTGGATTGCCTTTATTGCAAGACCATCCGTGTAATCCGACGCCATAACCGAAACATAAGCCTCAATAGCATGTGTCAATACGTCAAGTCCTGTGTCTGCCGTTGCGGATTTAGGCAGCGTCATTACAAACTGCGGGTCGATAATAGCAACATTAGGTGTCAATTCATAGTCAGCAAGCGGATACTTCATATTGTTCTTCTTGTCTGATATAACGGCAAAGCTCGTAACCTCCGAGCCTGTTCCCGAGGTTGTCGGGATTGCCACCATTTTCGCCTTGTTACCCATTTTCGGGAACTTGAATGCACGCTTTCTTATATCAAGGAAACGCAGTCTTAACGCGTTAAAATCAACGTCGGGGTGCTCGTAAAACAGCCACATGCCCTTTGCCGCGTCCATTGCGCTGCCGCCGCCCAATGCGATAATCACGTCGGGCTTAAATTCGTCCATCATCTCAGCGCCGCGCTTTACCGTTTCAATTGACGGGTCAGGCTCAACATCCGAGAATATCTCACAGTGAACATGCTCCTCGCGCTTTCTTAAATAATACAAAATCTTATCGACATAGCCTAATTGAACCATACCGGGATCGGTTACGATAAACGCGCGCGAAATATCGGGCATTTTTTCAAGATACTGAATTGAATCTCTTTCAAAATAAATTCTGTCGGGAACCTTGAACCACTGCATATTAACTCTCCTCTTAGCCACTCTCTTTTGATTTATAAGGTTTACGGTCGTTACGTTGCCGCTTACGCTGTTACCGCCGTAGCTGCCGCAGCCGAGCGTCAGCGACGGCATATTTGTATTGTATATGTCGCCTATTGCGCCGTGCGATGACGGAGAGTTTACAATAAGACGGCTTGCCTTAAGCTTTGACGCATACTCGGTTATAACGTCATTGTCATGAGCATGAATAACAGCAGAATGACCCAGACCGTGGAAGCATACCATCTCCTCTGCCCTGTCTATGCCCTCCTGCGTTGAATTTACAACAAAATATGCAAGCACGGGGCTCAATTTTTCGCGTGACAGCGGATATTCAGGACCTACGCCGTCAAGCTTTGCAAGAAGAATTTTTGTACCTTCGGGTACTTCAATGCCTGCGTTCTTCGCAATCCATGACGCACTCTTACCAACTATATCGGGATTTACCGAACCTTTTTCGCTGTTAATACAATAATCGCTTACCTTCTTTATTTCCTTATCATCCATAAAATAGCAGCCGTATTTTTTCATCAGCTTTTCAAATTTTGATGCAATTGATTTGTCTACAATTGCCGCCTGCTCAGACGCGCAAATCATACCGTTGTCAAACGTCTTTGACAAGATAAGGTCATTTACAGCCTGTTCCAAATCGGCGCTCTTGTGAATATAGCAAGGCACGTTGCCCGGTCCTACGCCAAGCGCAGGCTTACCTGTTGAATATGCCGCCTTAACCATTCCGCTGCCGCCCGTTGCAAGAACGGTTGCAACGCCCGGGTGGTTCATCAGCGCGTTTGTCGCCTCTATCGAGGGGTGCTCAATCCACTGAATACAGTTTTTCGGTGCGCCTGCCGCAACTGCCGCTTCAAGCACAACCTTAGCCGCCGCAACGCTGCACTTCTGCGCCGCAGGGTGAAAGCCGAATATAATCGGGTTTCTTGATTTTATACAGATAAGAGCCTTAAACAATGTTGTTGATGTCGGGTTTGTAACTGGCGTTACGCCGCAGACAACGCCGACAGGCTCAGCTATAATTTCATAGTCCTCCAAATCATTTTCTGCAATTACGCCGACTGTTTTTTCATTCTTGATTGAATGGTAAACATATTCGGTCGCAAACATATTCTTTGTTATTTTGTCCTCGTAGACGCCTCTGCCCGTTTCCTCAACTGCCATTTTTGCAAGCTCCATGTGCTTGTCAAGTCCCGCGAGCGTCATAGCCTTTACTATTGCGTCCACCTGCTCCTGGTTAAGCTCCATGAATTCATCAAGCGCTTTCTGCGCCTTTTTCACATAGCCGTCTATCATCTTATCTACATTGATTTCTGCCATTTTTTATTACCTCCGATTGTCGTTTTAAGATTGATAAAAATTTATCGTTAATTATTTATCAATCTTTTAATGCTATTATATGCGTTTGTTAATATTTTGTCAATGCTTTTTTACCCTTTTATTTACTATTTGTTAATACTTAATAAAAAATACATTTTTATGATTTGTTTTTTTATATACATATAATCTCCCTTTCGCCAAAACAGTATGATTATCTTGACATTGCCTCAAAAATAGTTTATCATAATAAAAGGAAAAATTTAACGGTTTTTTACCATAAATAAAATTCGACAGAAAGGCTGAAACATATATGAAAAATTCAAAATCAATCAATCTTATTTTAACGGCAATGTTTATCGCAATCGGCATAATACTTCCGTTTTTTACGGGACAAATAAAACAGATAGGCAACATGCTTCTTCCGATGCATTTACCGATTATGCTGTGCGGACTTATCTGCGGTCCGTGGTACGGGCTTGCTTCAGGAATTATCACTCCGTTTCTTCGCAGTATAATTTTCGGTATGCCGCCTCTTTTCCCGACGGCTGCGGCGATGATGCTTGAGCTTGCGGCTTACGGAGCGGTAATCGGATTTTTATATTCACGCTCAAAATGGAAGTGCGTGTTTGCGCTTTTGCGCAGTCTGGCAATAGCTATGATTTGCGGCAGAATTGTATGGGGCGCAGCCATGGCTGTATTCATGGGAATAAGCGGAAATGCCTTTACATTGAGCGCATTTGCCGCAGGCGCGTTTTTAAATGCAATTCCCGGAATTATTCTGCAATTTATACTTATACCGATTATAATGACAATTCTCGTCAAATCTAAAATCATCAGATTTTCCAAAAGCAAGAAGGAGCTTTCAGCAGATGAAAAACAATCTGACTAATGCAATTTTTAATTTGCTTAACCAAAAATCGCGCATCATTATAGCAATAGACGGCAGATGCGCGTCAGGCAAAACAACTATGGCTCAGGAATTAAAAAAAGTGCTGAACTGCAATATAATCTCTGCCGACAGCTTCTTTTTAAGACCCGAGCAAAAAACGGAAGAAAGGCTTAAAGAAGCAGGCGGAAACATCGACTATGAGCGTCTCGAAAACGAGGTTCTTATCCCTTTGCTTAACGGACAAGCATTTGAATACAGACCGTACAATTGCAAAACGCAAAGCCTTAGCGCACCGATAACCGCAGAGCCTAACCGAATAAATATAATAGAGGGCAGCTACAGCTGTAATCCGCATTTGATTAAATATTACGACTACAAGGTTTTTATGACGGTTGACACGGAGGAGCAATTAAGACGAATTGAGAAAAGAAACGGCATAGAAGGACTTAAAATTTTTAAGGATAAATGGATACCGCTTGAAGAAAAATATTTTGAGGAATGCAAAATAAAAGAGCTCTGCAATTTGGTTTTATAAAATTTACGGGACTGCGACTGCAGTCCCGTTTCTCGTTGTGCTTGCCGCGGACAATAGTTGCTTAAAATCATTGGGAATCTATATAATCAGCCTAAAAGAGGCTGTAATTGTTCGCCGTTAAACGCCGCGTCAATGGCTTTTGTAAGCATTGAAAAATCAGCTACAAGAGAGTTTGGCTTCTTTATGTAGTCATCCTGAGAGAACGGAAGAAAATACAGATTTTTATTATTTAAAAGTGCGCCGATATTTTTTGCGGCAGTACCGAGCCCGTCGTTTGTGGAAACGGCAATAAGCACAGGACGCTGATTTCTAAGATGCGCCTTTACCGCCATAGTTACCGAACTATCGGCAATTCCACCCGCAATTTTAGCAAGTGAATTTCCTGTGCACGGGAGAACGACGAGCAAATCCAGAAGTCCTTTAGGACCTATCGGCTCAGCATCACGGATATCCTTTATTATCTGATTTCCGCAAATTTCTTCAATCTCTCTGCGAAAATCTTCCGCCTTTCCGAAACGTGTGTCGGTATTGTACGATATTTCACTCATAATAGGGATTATATTTGCCCCTGTTTCACGCAGATTTTTCAGTTCATCTATGGCTTTTTTGAATGTGCAGAATGAACCGCACATTGCAAATCCGATTGTTTTATCATGAAAGTCCAAGTTTTTACACCTCCAATTCATTTAAAATATTCATAATTGTGTCTTTTATGATTGCGCCCGATGTAACAGGCGCTATTTTCCCCGGTAATGACAGAGCCCATATCACCTTTACGCCTATGTTTTTAGCGCTTTTCATATCAACGCCGCCGGGCTTAGATGCAAGATCAATAATCAACGCGTCCTTTTTTATAAGGCGAAGCAGTTCTTCATCTAAAATCATAGCCGGGACAGTATTAAAAATAATATCAAATTCACCGATACGGCTTTTCATCTCCCCGAGTGAAACCGGCTCATATCCATGCCCCTCAATCATTGCAAGATCCGCATATTTCCGCGCCTCAACAAATGTTTGCGCGCCAATTGCGGCAAGCATTTTAGACAAAATCTTACCAATTCTTCCATAACCCAAAACAAGGCATTTACTGCCATGAAGCGTTATAGGGGTTTCGGCAATTGCTATTTCAATCGCACCCTCCGCCGTCGGAACAGCGTTTCTGATGGCAAGCTCCTCACGCTTTAAATAATCGCGGTAAGCTATACCCTTTTCATCAAGACGCGATGCCAAATCAGATTTAATCTGTCCTCCAAATACAATTGAAGATGGATTTAGTTTTTCTAAAAATTCTTCTATCGAAACAGGCTTTTCCGCATAAGGTGAGTTTATATAAATCCCATCAAAGGTAACGGGCACAGGCAGAATTACGAGGTCGGCATCAAGCGCAGTCTGCACATCATCTCCTGACGCGGGAGCATCGGGAACCATATCTTTATCAAAGCCGTAAAGATACAGACGGTATCCTTCTTTCAAAAGAAGCTTTGCAAGCGTAAGCTGACGTAAATCGCCGCCTATAACGGAAACAGTTTCAAACATAGCATAT
>CAYUSE010000101.1:0-5749 GCA_964447095.1 uncultured Lachnospiraceae bacterium
AGCCATTCATACTCATTTCGTATATACAAACAACATGACAGCGCGTAAGGGACCGCGTACGGCATACTTTATTCTTCCTGATGAAGCAGGACAGGTGGACGAGGAAAAAATGGCGGTAGCTGAGTTTGACTTTAATTTCAAAGCAAACAATGCTAATCAGCTTGTTCTGATAGGTAACAGCGCGACTCCTATCGGTAACGGACTATACTCCAATGCCGAAGGTGTTAAGCCTGCCGGTGAAGCTCCGATTTTAAAGCTTACGCAGGGCAGTGATACTGCTGAATTTACCGTTAATGATAATGAAACGGCAAAGTCAAGCGGTTATAAGGCTAACACATGGGCGCATGCAAAGGTTGTAATGAATTTTGACAGCAAGACTGTTATCTTGAAGGTTACATCGATAGACGGCAAAAATACATATTTTGAAACAGCTCAGGTTGCTATGGGCGCCGGTGACAAAGCGGAAAAGCTCAGTCAGATATTCGTGTGCGGAAACAGCGCGGGTGTCGGAACAATCGGCGTAGATAATATCGTTGTCCGCAAGGTGCTTGACGGAGATATCGGCGACAAGTATTATAATGCAACCTTTAATACGGACGGTAAGGAAACAAAGATGTCGGCAAAAGAGGGAGAAAAGCTTGAATCGGTTCCCGACACTGCAAAGACAGGCTACATATTTGACGGCTGGGCAAAGGACGGCGACAAGACACCTGAAAATCTGCTTTCAAGCGAAACGGTTCTTGACACTCCGATGACAGCTGATGTAACTTATGAGGCTGTATATCATAGAAATCCTGAATATATTGAGCCTATGGTATCATTACGTCTTACAATGCCCGAGGGTAACACGCCTGTACTCGGCGCAGATGCAGGTACTGCTGCAGATAACCCGATACAGGTAAAGATTACAGGTGAAATCGGCGGTGACTTAGGCGGAGCCGACTTTGACGAGCGCGTAGATGATTTTGATGTTAAGTGGGAGCTAAAGGGCTTCAGACATATTGTATCAAAGGCGCAGGCAGGAGAGGACGCTAAAACTACTGATGCGGCTGACTCAAACGAATACTGCGATTCTTATGCGGAGATTGTATATGATCAAACAGACAAGACTAAGATAAACTTTAAGCAAAAAAATCATCCGTTCAATTTCTACGGAGAAATTGTGGCAACTGTTACATACGGCGGCAAGACAATGACAGTTTCGCAGCCTATGGCGGTTCTTCCGAACAAGGTAACGACAGGAGATTTACTGCCGAAGGCAGGATATGTTGAAAACTTTGACTGGTATTCCGACGATATGGTAGGCTATAAAGCTGTAATTTCGGCTGACAATAAGAGTGCGGTTGACGTTACAACAGGCGACTGGGCGGCATACGGCGGAAATAACGGCAGAGGCTTGTATATAGAAAAGGACGAAGATACAGGCAAGAAGTTCTTAAAGCTGAAGTCAACGGGAACAAACAGTTCGTCGTTCGCGGTTAATAAGCTTGACAATGCTCCTGACGGTCAGGTTATTATCACGCAGGACGTTAAGTTCTATAACAATAATTCCTCAATCCTCTTCAAGCAGGATAATCCTGTAACGTGGGGCACAAATGCTACGTCATACAGCGTTAACTTTACGGGCAGTGAACTCAATATAAACAATTCAAAGATTTGTGATGCATCGGCAGGCGTATGGTACAGAATAGTAGCATCGCTTGATACAACATCAAAGCTTTGCTACGCAAAAGTTTATGATATGGAAGGAAATATTCTTGGTTCATCAGAGGTAGTACCGTTTACCAACGAAGGTTCAACTGCTCCGATATACTACTGCTTCAGAACACCTGATAATGCTCAGGGCGAGCTTGACTTTAACAATGTAAGAATTTATACGCCTTCGATTGACGACAGCAAATTTACGATAACTGCGGTTGACGAAAATATGTCAATCCCGAAGGCAGGCAAGGATCCTGTAACAACGCAGATTACTGCGACAGCGCTTTCAGATGAAGGCTATGATATGATAGGCGAAGCTGAATGGAAGTTTGATTCAAGCGTTGCGGACACTTCAAGTATTGAAATTACTCCGTCAGCAGAAAATTCGCATATTGCGACGCTTACGGTTAAGTCGGGCGCTCCTGCAGGCGAGCTTCCGATTAACGTGACAATCGGAGGAACAACAAAGCAGATTAAGATTAACCTTACAAGCTCGCAGGATAGTATTCAGTTCACAAAGTCAACTGCAAGCATTTCAATTCCGATTGAAGACGGAACTTCTAATGAGTATGAATATGCCGCAAAGGTTATGGGACCGACTTCTGAGGAGGATGAAACTCCGATTGAGATTGAAGGTAAAACTGTAACATACTCAGTATATGATAAGAATAATGCAAACGAGCTTGAAACATTGCCGAACGGTATAACCTTTGACGCTGATACGGCAACGCTTACCGTAACAAACGCAGCGGCGGCAACAGTTCTTAACATTCGCGCGACAAGCACGAACAGAAAGGACGAAACCATAACAAAGGCAGTCAGAGTAACAATCCACGGTCTTGCGTTCGACTTCGGTACGGGAGCGGACGAAGCTGTTGCTGAAGGAAGCACGGCAGTAACGCCGGAGACAATTTACAGTGACGAGACGGGCTATGGTATCGAAAACGGCGGCAGAGCAACAGCAGGCGGCGAACCAAGCATTGACAATGCCGACAGCGATAATCTAACAGGCAGCTTTACCTTTAAGGCGAAGGTTCCTGCAAGCAAGGTTTACAAGGTAAAGATAAACTATACAGGTGCGGCTGTTGCTGAAAAATATAATGCAGACTTAACCGGTATTGAACTTTCAAGCGACCAGATACAGAAAACAGAGGACGGAAGCTTCTTAATTCCTGTAATAGATGATGAGCTTGACCTTACCTTCACGAACGCGACAGTTTCATCAATTACGATTGAAAAAGTTGCAGATAAGCAAAAGAGATTAAAGCCGCAGGTATTTACCGTAGGTGACTCGACAATCGCAAATAACGGTTCTTGGGCGTATGTTCTCAATAATACGCAGGGTAATTATCCTGATTTAACAGCTCTTGCTTCGTTCTCAAATAACGGACGCGGCGGTAAGAACCTCGGCTCATTCTATACAGGCGGTGAATTTACAGGCAGAGTTCTTACAAATATTTGTCCCGGCGACTATGTAATGATAGGTGATATGGGTACGAACGGTATGGGCTCGAAGTTTGAAGAAAGCTTTAACTACTATATCGACGCTTGTGAAGCTCTTGGCGCAAAGGTAATTCTTAACTCATATTCGCCGCACGGAGCTGTTAACGGAGATAAGACATGGTATGACAGCGCGACTCAGACCTTTAACGGTTGGAGACAGGATGATTATGATAAGATTGTAAGAAAAATTTATGAAGAAAGAACAACTGCCGGCGGCGAAAAGTATGATGCTAACATTGTGGGCTTTGTAGAAATCGGTAAGAATGCTGATGCTTCGTTTAATGCTTATGTTGACGATTATGAGGCGAATGGTCATGCTTCAAGAGATGAAGCAGCTAAAGCTATTTATTCTTGCTTTACCGACCACAACCACTACAGCGCGGGTCCATTGGCTTGTCAGCTTATGATTAACGGCTACGGTGGCACAAAGGGTATTGTTGCTCAGCTTGTTGATATTATCACAGCGGACTTGAATAAGTAAATATACTTAATATTAAAGAACCTCTTCGGAGGTTCTTTTTTTGTCCTTTTTCGCATAAAAATAATCGGGTGGTGAATAGGTTGAAACGAGTGTTAATTGTAATGGCGGCGGTAATTTTTGCAACGCTTTTTATTCCTCTTATCATTGTATCGCTTTTGAGCGGTACAAATGAACGGAAGGAAACGGTAAGCGTATATATAAAATCTGAGGATAGAGTTGAGGAAATGGCGATTGACGATTATTTATCAGGCGTTGTAGCGGCTGAAATGCCGGCTGATTTTGAAACAGAGGCATTAAAGGCTCAGGCGGCTGCGGCTCGGACATACCTCAAATCGCATGAGGATGAAGCGGCAAAGGGCAATATTGCCGAAGAACACAAGGGCGCGGTAATCTGCACCGATTTTAATCATTGTCAGGCGTGGACGGAGAAAGCGTCAAAAAAAGTGAAAAAAGCAGTCGCCGATACGAAGGGGCAGATTATTACATACAACGGTAAGCCTATTACCGCCGTTTTCCATTCCACGTCGTCGGGAAAAACAGAAAACGCCGCCGATGTATGGGGCGGCGATGTGCCGTACCTTGTGAGCGTTGACAGCGAAGGCGATAAGGAGTCGCCGAAATATGAAAGTGAAAAAACAGTAAGCGCGGATGAATTTAAACAGATTATCTCCGATAATATCAGCGGCGTGGTTTGGGACAATGGCTTATTCGGCAATATAGAGCGTTCACAGGCGGGCGGAATTAAAACGATTGCTGTCGGAGATAAGACAATTAAGGGAACGGAGCTGCGCAAATTCTTTGATTTGCAGTCAACAAACGCGGAGCTTGAGGAAAAGGACGGGAATGTAATATTTAAAGTCAAGGGCTATGGTCACGGCGTTGGCATGAGCCAATACGGCGCTGATTATCTTGCGAAGAACGGCAAATCTTATGAGGAAATTATAAAAACATACTATACGGGTGTAGAATTGTCAGATTGGTGATTTTGCACAAAAAAATAGGTGAAAATTTTACATCTTAAATGCAAATAACACGGAAATTTATGTTGAGAAAAATCCCGAAATATTATAAAATAAATATATATAGTTCAAAGAGAGGGAGAGATTACATGAACAAAAGAATTGTAAGCACGGTTATAAGTGTGGCTGTGGCAATATCAGCTTTCGGCAGTTTTTCAATAACTGCAAGCGCGGAAGCTAAAACACCGCAGTATCAGACAAACGCGCGTCAGATGGAGCAGTTAAACCGCGGGCTTATTGCGGTGGTGACAACGGCTGACTCCAAAAGCGGAACAAAGGACGGCGTATATTTGAGCTGGCGTCTTTTTGGCACGGAAAGCCTCACACATCAGGCGTTTGATATTTACAGGGACGGAACGTATATTCATACAACTGAGGCTGACGGACCTACAAGCTGGACAGACCCGAACGGCACGGCAGACAGTGAATATGTGGTTGTAAAGGAAGACGGTAATCCTGCGACGGAAACGCCTGTAAAGCCGACAACCAATTTTAATTATGCAACGGACAGATATTCATTAGGCAATGCCTTTACATATATGGATATTCCGATTGAAAGACCGGCGGACAACGGTGGCGGACATTATTATACAGTTGACAAAGACCATCAGGGCGGCGCAAATGACGCTTCGGTAGGTGATTTGGACGGCGACGGTGATTACGAAATAGTCCTCAAATGGGATCCTACGAACTCAAAGGACGCAGCCGGAGGCGGAGCAACGGGAAGAACTTACATAGATGCGTATGAGATTGACCCGACAAATAACGACCCTTCAAAAAATGAAAACGGTCATTTATATAAATGGAGAATTGATTTAGGTCCTCACGTTCGTTCTGGAGCGCATGAGAACCCGTTTTTGGTGTACGATTTCAACGGTGACGGATACGCGGAAATCGTGTCGATAACAGGTCTGGGAGCAACAGACAGTAAGGGCGAATATGTCACAAAGGATGGAGACACTGATGAAATAAAAAATGCTGACAATACAAAGACATTTCTCAGAAAGGGCAAAAACATAGGTCCTGAGTATTATACTATATTTGA
>CAYUSE010000102.1:0-5688 GCA_964447095.1 uncultured Lachnospiraceae bacterium
TCATGTGTTCGACAGGCGTATCGCCGAACTCATACGCAAACCTGATTGTATATAAGTATGACGACAAAGGACGCAGGGTAAATCCTGAAACAGGAAAGCTTAATGAAGCTTATGTTAAACAAATCAGCAACATGCGTAATCTTAGCGTAGATTCAGCTAACCATATTGAGGTTAATGCGGGAACAAGCGTTGATAACGTATGGTGTTCAAAGATTACGCCTGATGAAATAGCGGTCAGCGTAGATAAGACCTCAATGTTTGCAGGTCAGAAGATACAAGGTACGGCGACTGCTAAGAGAAAGGGCATTGCGTTCGGCTATATCAGCTCTGATTTGGTTAAGTGGCGTGTGCTTGACGAGAACAAAAATCCGCTTACATCAGACCTTGTTAAGGTTGACTCGTCTACAGGACAACTGACGGTTGATGCTCTCGCAGGCAGCCAGACGGTATATCTGAGAGCGGCAACGCTTGACGGATCACTGTATGACGACGTTAAGATTACAATTCAGTCGTCTGATATATTCACGGTTAAAACAATAGGCTTTAATGATGACTATACAGCTGTAAAGGCGCTTGACGTTACAAAGAATTTCGCATATTCAGACGATGTAACCTTCGTGGTATGCGTATATGACGCAGGCGGCGCGCTAAAGAGCGTATCGACAAGAAAGATGTCTGCAAAGAACATCGCGCGCGGCGATGAGCCTGTAGAAATTTCCATGGACGCTCAGCTTCCAGCGGACTTCGATAAGAATACGGATGAGTTGTGGGTTTATACCTTAACCTCTCTAAGCGAAAACGAAGCGGTTACGGAAGCCGACGGTACAATTGAAGCAGCGGCTGCGGATAATGCAATAAGCTTCACGAAGCTGCCTGAGTTTGACGCTTCATCACAGGCGTATGTGCTGATACTTAAAGCTGACGCGGTAACAACCGAAGTTGAGGACAGCGACATTGTTTATTTGAAGCAATTCACGGGCACAGAACTTAAAGACTTGACAAAAGTTGAAGTTCCGGGCGCTTCAGACGGCGGAATTTATATTATTAAGCTAGCCGGCAAGCAAAACGGCGTATCAAAAATTTGCACGGGCACAGTAAAATAAATTAAACTTGAAACAGTCCTTCGTTTTAACGAAGGACTGTTTTTTTTGCATAGTACTTTACATATATAAAAAACGGTGCTATAATATCGTTTGGTAAAAATGATAAAGGAGTGATTTTGGATGAACAAGGATTTGACACGGGGAAAGCCTGAAACAGTGCTTTGGCAATTTTGTCTGCCGCTGTTTGGCAGTATTATATTTCAGCAGCTTTATAATATTGCTGACAGCTTTGTCGCGGGAAAGTTCATAAATAATGACGCTCTGGCGGCAGTTGGAAACAGCTATGAGATTACGCTTATATTCATAGCCTTTGCGTTTGGCTGCAATATAGGCTGCTCGGTAATCGTGTCAAGGCTGTTCGGCGCAAAGGAATATGGCGATATGAAAACGGCGGTTTATACAACGCTTATCGCAAGCGGCATTCTGTGTATTGTGCTTATGGCGGTCGGGTATATCTTCTGCGGCGCGCTGCTTCATTTGATTAACACGCCGGACGATATATTTGAAAATTCAAAGCTGTATCTTGATATTTACATACTCGGACTGCCGTTTGTATTTTATTATAATGTTGCGACAGGTATTTTTTCGGCGCTGGGAGACTCAAAAACGCCGTTTGTGTTCCTCGCATGCTCGTCCGTTTCAAATATTGCAATGGATATTCTGTTTGTGGCAGGATTTAAAATGGGCGTTTCGGGCGTTGCGTGGGCGACGTTTATATGTCAGGGCGTAAGCTGCATACTCGCAGTGATATTTGTATTTAAGAGATTTGGAAAAATAAAAACGGAGGGCAGGGTGAAATTGTTTTCCGTTTCGCTGCTGAAGAAAATTTCAGTAATAGCAGTTCCGAGTATTTTACAGCAGAGTTTTATCTCTGTCGGAAATATTATCATTCAGGGCGTTATAAATAGCTTCGGCGCGTCCGTAATAGCAGGATATTCCGCTTCTGTAAAGCTTAATAATATGGTTGTCACTTCGCTTACAACTCTTGGAAACGGCATTTCAAATTATACATCTCAAAATCTCGGAGCGCAGAAGCTTGACCGTATTAAAGCAGGGTTTAAAGCAGGCTTGAAGCTTGTCTGGATTATTTGCATACCTATTACTGCTGCATATCTGTTTGCCGGGAAATATCTTGTTTACATATTTCTTGACAGTCCTGCAGGTCAGGCGATGGATACGGGTGTTCTGTTCCTCAGAATTGTCGCGCCGTTCTATTTTATTGTTTCTGCAAAGCTTGTATCGGACGGTGTTTTACGCGGAATGGGGCTTATGAAGCAGTTTATGGCGGCGACATTTACAGACCTTGTACTGCGCGTTATTCTTGCCTGGGTACTGTCGGGGACTGCGCTTGGTTCCGCGGGAATATGGCTTGCGTGGCCCGTTGGGTGGACGATTTCGATGATAATGTCCGTTGCGTTTTATCGGAGGAATAAGTATATAAAAAATTCTCTGAAGTTTGATGAAGAAAAATAGATGTTAAATAATCGCAAATTCAATCCTCTGAAAAATTTTACAATATTTCCATAAAATCACATGGGCAAAAAATATGTAAAAAATTGAATAATTATAAAAGAAAGCAAACATAATAAGTTCATAGTAAAAAACAAAAAAATTAGGAGGATTTGAATATGAAGGCAACAGGAATTGTCAGAAGAATAGATGATTTGGGAAGGGTAGTTATCCCGAAGGAGATAAGACGCACAATGCGTATTCGCGAAGGAGACCCGCTTGAAATTTATACCGAGAAAGACGGCGAGGTAATATTTAAGAAATATTCACCGATAGGTGAGCTTGGTGATTTTGCGGCAAATTATGTTGAAACGCTTGCAAAAGCAAGCGGTCACGGCGCATGCATAACCGACCGTGACAGCGTTATTGCCGTTTCAGGTATTCCCAAAAAGGAGCTTATTGAAAAACCTATAAGTCAGGAGCTTGACAGCGTTATGAATGAGAAAACTCCGCTTACGCAGGGCAGACGTATAAATGTTGCGGACGGCAACGACAAATACAATGCCGGCGTTGTAGTTCCGATAGTTTCGGAGGGTGATACGATAGGCTCGGTTCTGTTCATTATGAATGAGGGAGAACAGCCGTCTGAGGTTGAAAGCAAGCTTGCAGAGTCAGCGGCGAGCTTTCTGGGAAAACACATGGAGGGCTGAATGCCATGATAAAAGGACTTCAATTTGCTTGAAGTCCTTTTTGCTGTATGAAATTATTTTTCCGTAACAACCACTGTCGGCAATGACATTTCACTGTACTGTGTAGAAATCATGCCTGTCTTTGCAATGCGAGTGTAAATGCCGCTTAGATGTCCGTTATATACGAACAGTCCTGTAATATTGCTGTATTTCCTGTATTTTGCATCCTTGTCATGTAGCAAATCAATATTGGCGGTTTCATAAGGAGGGCAAAATTCCTGCAATAAATATGAGCTGTCCGCGTTTTCGAGAACTTTCTCTTTCCAATCCTCGTCGTTGTCAAACTCAATCCCTGCATACACGCCCTTTGACGCGTAAGAGTCCTCGGGCTTTATAACCCATGAGTTTTTGTTATTTAATACGTTATATTCCTTTATCGTATGCTCTGACAGAGTTACCGTCATAGGAATGTGCTGTTCAATAAAATCAATCTCAACAGGTGTCAGAAATGATTTTGTCATATCGCAGTGCAGAATTTTGAATATACGCTTGTTATGAGCAATCTGCGTCTTGAAATCGCCGATTAAAATCACATTTTCGTCAAGAACCGCGTCAATGAACGGCTTAACCTCATCATAACAGCGCATAATGTCGCACGTTACCGCGCGGCGGTAAATCGCGTCAATTTTTTTGCCCGTCGGCGATAAAAGCGATTTGCCGTCATACATTAAATCGGTAATGTTGCAGATTTCGCAAGTATAGCCGTTGTTTATAAACGCGTTTTGAAATTCGATAAATTCCGTCTCGGGCTTGCCGTGAATAAAATCAACAATTGCAATATGAGGATTTTCGATTTGCTTGTCCGCCGAATTTAGAATGTTTGTAAATTCCCTGACCCACGAATTAAAAAGCTCATACGATTTCACATGAAATTTATTTGCAAATTTCCTGTATGCGAGTGTATGAGACAGTGCATTGTTAAGCTCTCTGTCCTCGTTCATCGCGCTTGAACCGTCTGTGTTAAACTCGCAGAATTTAAACGAATAGTCGTCCTCGTTAAAGAAAATATCAAGCCTTGCAATTGGCAGCTTTGAATTGTAGCGGTCTTTTCGTAAAATCAGCCGCTCCAATTTTTCATCAAATCCGAAGAGCTTTCTGTAATCGGTATTATTCTCATATTCCGTTATAACCTTTTCAAGGATTTTGTACATTGTTTTTGTTATTTGGTCAAAATAATCCGCCATATCAGAGGTGAAAATTTTGGGAATATAGAGAGTATGAATAAAAATTCCGTGACTTTTTGCCGTGGAGTTTAATATGTAATTCTGTGCTTCTTCCGCGCATTTTTTATTTTCCTCAAAATTGCTGTCAACAATGCCGCGGTAATATTCGGTATAGTTTATCATTCTTATGCTCCTCGTATCAGTAAACCGACGGCAGTCCTGTAAGCTGTTCTATCTCAATATTCCCGTCGGTAATCGGCTTGATTGCGTCCGTAAACTGCATGAAGTGCTTTGAATTATTATGAAATTCAATCGCCGTGTCATTGAGCCATTCCTCAATAAACGTAAATTTTGTTTTGTCGCTCCGCGACTGATATACCTTATATGACAAATTTCCTTTTTCCTTGCGTGTTTCTCGCGTCAAAGTAACCGCAAGCTTTGAAAATTCATCAATCTTATCGGAATTGACGCTGAATTTTGCAATTATTGTAATCATTTTATATCACCATTCCCAAATTAAATGTTAATATAATTGTACCATATAAATTTATGATTTACAAGTATTTTAAGGAAATGACTTGAAAAATTTTGCATTGTATTGTAGAATAAATACATAAAATAATAGGAGAAAATAAAATGACGAAACGTGAATTTATCAAACATAATTTTAATATAAGCGATAAAACGCTTGATATTGTAGAGCAATCGGAAAAAGACCTGATGGAGCAATTTAAAAGGATTGAGGAAATTGCCGAGATAAATCAATTGAAGGTGATGAAAGCGTTTGCAGACAACAATGTGTCGGAAACGCATTTTGTGCCGACAACGGGCTACGGGTATGATGATTTGGGACGCGATACGCTTGATAAGGTCTGGGCGCAGGTTTTTGAAGCGGAGGATGCGCTTGTGCGCCACAACTTCATATCGGGCACGCATACAATTTCAACTGCTCTTTTTGCAGTTTTAAGACCATGCGACACGCTTCTGGCAATTACGGGAAAACCGTATGACACACTCGAAGAGGCGATAGGAATATCGGGCGAGAGAGGAAACGGCTCGCTTAAAGATTTCGGTATAGATTACGAGGAAATACCGCTTAAATGTGACGGTATGCCCGACCTTGACAAAATAAAATCGGTATTGGAGAGTAAAAAAATCAAAGCTGTTACAATTCAGCTTTAAAAGGGATATTGCCAGAATATGTTTTATCCTCCCCGACTTGAT
>CAYUSE010000103.1:0-5670 GCA_964447095.1 uncultured Lachnospiraceae bacterium
CGCTTGTCGTGATGTTTATTTCGACAAAGGTTCTCGGAAATAAGCAAATGTCGGAATTAAACATGTTCGACTATATAAATGGCATAACAATCGGTTCAATTGCCGCTGAAATGGCGACTTCTCTTGAAAATGATTTTTATTATCCCGTTATCGCAATGACGGTTTACACTATTGTATTGTACTCAATTTCAAAAATTACCGAAAGAAAAGTAGGTCTTCGGCGTTTTTTTTCAGGTAAAGCGATTATACTTATGGAGAACGGGAAAATTTATCAGAAGAACTTTTCAACCGCCAATCTGGATTTGACGGAATTTTTAACGCAGTGCCGTGTAAACGGATATTTTAATCTTGACGATATAGACACTGCAATTTTGGAGCAGAACGGAAAAATCTCGATTTTGCCGAAGCCTTCGGCAAGACCCGTAAATACAAAGGATTTGAATTTGGCGGTAAATAACGAAAAAATAGCCGTCAACGTAATTCTTGACGGCAATGTCATGCTTGAAAATCTGCGCCGCACGGGAAACGATATTGAGTGGCTGCGTCATGAGCTTAAAAAGCAGAATATAAACAGCGAAAACGAGGTCTTTCTCGCAATCTGCAACACTGCCGACAATTCCCTGTCGGTTTATATGAAGGTGAGTAACGCGCCTGAAAATGACGTGTTTCAGTAAATAATAAACAGAATAAAAAAACGGCGAATGCCGTTTTTTAATTTAGTCCAAGCTCCCGCATTGCGTCATCGTTTGACACGAATATTTTGCAATCGGGGTTTTCTTCAATTTCTTTAAGCATGGAAAGGTCTGCCTCGTCAGGTTCGATTTCTTCTATATTCTCCCATTCAGAAAAATTATCAAGAATAATTTTCCACAGAGTATTTGCGTCCTTTTCGCTCATGATTGTTACTGCGCCTAAAATACGCTCTTTTATGCTTGACATAAAACTCACACTCCTTTATATACATCGCCGCGGTTTCCTATTTTTTCAATATATAATATATTACCCTGTTTATCAAAAATAACTCTGTAATCTCCGACACGTAAACGATATTTTGATATTGCCCCCTGATATTTTTTTACGTCGCCTAAGGGTAATTTTTGTATTGACTCAACAATACGTTTTCTTGTGTCCATATTTTGTTTCTTTAAAAATTTAATTGCTTGTTTTGAATAGTTTATTTGCATTTTATTACTCCGTTTTGCTTTGGTATTGTTATTATACCATGTTTTATGGGTGTTTGCAACAAAAAAATATCCGTCAGCGTAATTCCCAACGGTAGTACAAAAACATCATTAAACACTTTACAAAATCCAAACAATATGTTATTATAACTATGCTAAACAAATTCAACAATATAATAAATATAATATAAAAGCTATCTGTTTTTTATGGGGTTTTTATACCCTTATTTTTAACAACTTAATAGTGAATTTGGTAAAAACACAGATTTCTACTATTAAGTTGTATTAATCAGATAGAACTTATATTGAATTTGTTTAGCAACAATCGGAGTTTGTGTTTTTCGGCGCATTAACTTCGGTTGGTGCGCTTTTTTAATATGCAAAAATATTTTTTAAAGGAGGTGTCAACATGAACTTAAACCTATTGGATATTATATATGAGGGATATACATACTATTATTGCGGAATTAACGAAAAGATAGAGGCGGCAGAAGAATTTAATAAAAAATATATACAGCCTTTAGTAAAACAAAATTCTAAAGCAGGTATGGAAATGGAAGAAATGTTTAACTGCGCTTTAGCAGAATCCGATGTTCAGGCTTTTAAAAATGGTTTTAGGGCATGTATGTATTTTATGATAGATTATCTTAAGAGTGATTTATGAAAAACAGAAGCGGAAATATTATCTCAATATCTCCGCTTCTCGCTTATTTTTTCCCTGCTATCCGTCCAGCCCAGATATGTCGCTTCAAGTCTGTAAATCGGCATACCCATTGCGGAAAAGCGGGTTTCGTATTCGGTCATTACATTGTCCTTAAAATCGGAATTATGCAAATCAAACGTGATATTTTCTATTTTATAGTTTTCCTCGGCAAATGAGTTTAAGGAAAACTCAAATAAAGCGCGGTTATCGGTTTTAAAGCAGATGTAATCACCCTCATTTAACACATTCTTATAGCGGTCGAGAAAACGCTTATGTGTCAGGCGGCGTTTCGCCTGCTTTTTCTTTTTCCACGGGTCTGAAAAGTTCAGATAAATTCGTGAGATTTCGCCTTTTTCAAAAACCTCCTCGATTTTTTCCGCGTCCATGTCCATGAAAAGCACATTTTTCACGTCCTCATTTACCGCCTTTTCCATTGCCATGACGAGCACGTCGGGAACTTTTTCAATCGCAATAAAATTTATGTCGGGATATTTTTTCGCCATACCGACAATAAAGCTGCCTTTACCGCAGCCGATTTCTATGTGAATAGGATTGTCATTTTTGAAAAGCGTTTTCCATTTTCCCTTTTGCTCCGACGGATTTTTAACATTAAGCGCGTCGCACCTGTCCATTCTCGCGCCGAGATTTTTCTTTTTTCTCATTCTCATGACACGTCACCTCGCCGCCGATATAGCGTCTCTTAAATCCACATTGCCCGTATATAAAGCGCGTCCTACAATTACGCCCTCAACGTCTGTCGGGATAAGCGATTTTATGTGTTCAATGCTGCCTATTCCGCCCGAAGCTATAATGTCGGCGTCAACCGTCTTTACCATTTCCGACATTGCCGCAATATTTGGACCTTTAAGCGTTCCATCCGTTGCAATATCAGTGTAAACTATTGTTTTAACTCCGATATTAACCATTTTTTTCGCAAATTCGACAGCCGTAAATTCACTTGTTTTTTCCCAGCCCTCTATTGCAACCATGCCGTCTTTGGCGTCAATTCCGATTACGATTTTATCGCCGTATTTGTCAACGGCTCTTTTGACAAATTCGCTGTCGGAAACCGCTTTCGTGCCAATAATAACGCGCGCGATACCGCAGTCAAGCTTTGCCTCTATATCCTCCATTGTGCGTATTCCGCCGCCCGTCTGCACGGGAACGCTTACGCTTTTGCAAATTTCCTTTATCGCGTCCGCGTTTACTCCATGCCCTTTTAATGCGCCGTCAAGGTCAACGACATGAATAAATTCGCCGCCCTCGCTTTCCCATTTTTTCGCCATTTCGGCAGGATTGTCGCCGTAAACGGTAACATCGGAAAAACGTCCCTGTAATAGACGCACGCAATTTCCGTCCTTAATATCTATTGCGGGATAAATTTTCATGCTTTTTCCTCCGTTAATTCGGTAAATTTTTCTACTATGTTCATAATTCGGTCTTTTTCCATTTTCATGCTAACCTTGTTTACGACAAACCGCGCGCTCAGAGGACAAACGTCCTCCAAAACGTCAAGACCGTTTTCCTTTAAGGTTTTTCCTGTTTCGACTATATCGACAATAACGTCCGAAAGTCCGACAAGCGGCGCAAGCTCGACAGAGCCGTTTAATTTAATAATGTCAATCGTCTGACCCTTGTCGTCCTGAAAATATTTCAGCGCTATATGCGGATATTTTGACGCAACGCGTAAATCGGTAATCGTATCCAGCTTACCCTTTAATTCAACAGGCCCGCAGACTGCCATTTTGCATTTTCCAAAGCCCAAATCAACCATTTCGTACAGGTTGCGGCTTTCTTCAAGAAGCGTGTCCTTGCCGACAATTCCAATGTCCGCCGCGCCGTATTCGACGTACGTCGGAACATCTGACGCTTTTACAAGTATAAATTTCATCTTGTTGGTTTCGTCCGTAAAAATCAGCTTACGCGTTTTTTCTTTCATTTCGGCGCAGTCCATACCGATTTGCGTGAATATATCCATTGCAAGCTCGGCAAGGCGTCCTTTCGCCAAAGCGACCGTTAAATATTTCATCGTATTTTTCCTTTCTCAATGCTCGTGACCGCAATCGCAGTTATGGTGATGCTCGTGACCGCAGCCGCAGCCGTCGTCAAAATCGTCGTCGTAATAGCCTAAAAACTCATTCGCGGTGGTTTCGATAATTTCCTGCTTCGCAAAATCCTTGATTTGCAGCTTGCCGTTCGGGAATACGCGAAGCATTGCCGATATATCTGAATTTAACGCGTACTGTTCCGCGTCCTTATAGTCGCCGTCACCGATATACATTTCAACAAGACAGCCGTTTACTCGCAAATTATACGCCAAATCATATCCTAAGCCCTCGGCGTTCTTTTCGGCGAACACAAGTGACGCCGAAACGCTCGGCGAGGGTTCGGATTTAAGCGCCGACATAATTCGGTTAATACCTATCGCAACGCCTACTGCGCCCTTCGGCGCACCGAATTTGCCCATAAGATTATCGTATCTGCCGCCCGCGCAAATCGGGAAGCCGATACCGCTTGTGTAGCACTTGAATATTGAGCCTGTATAGTAATCAATGCTTTGGAGCATTCCCAAGTCTATCGATATATATTTTTCAAAGCCGTAAAGACACAAAAGCTCATAAATACGCTTTAAATTCTCAAGTGCGAGCCTTGATGTTTCATTAAGACTTTTTACATTCGCCTTTTCTAAAACGTCTGTATCGCCGAACATATACGGCAGCTCAATCATCAGATTTTTAATATCCTCGTCAATATCAAGCCTGCTTACTATTGTTTTAATTCCTACGGAGTCCTTGGAGTCAATTCTCTCGCGGAGCTTTTCGGTTAAAGCCTCGTCAAGTCCTGCCTGCTCAACCAGTCCATTAAAAAACGCAACCTGTCCGATTTCCATTGAAAAATCTTCAATTCCCACAGCCATAATTGCCTCAATTGCCGCCGAAATCACCTCCGCGTCTGCAGACGGCGAGTATGAGCCTATAAGCTCAATTCCGCTCTGTGTAAATTCACGTCTGCGCGCACCCTGCGTCTGCTCGGCGCGGAATACATTTCCTGTGTACATATACCTCAGCGGAAGAGGCTTGTCCGATACCTTTGTTGCCGCCATACGCGCAATAGACGTCGTAAAATCGGGACGAAGCGTGAGAATACGTCCCTGCTCATCAAAAAATTTGAACATCGTTTCCTGTGAAATCTGACCGCTTTCGCCGATATAACAATCATAATATTCAAAGGACGGCGTTTCAACCTCTTTGTAACCTATTGAAGTAAAAACCGACCAAATCGTGCTTTCTATTTCTTTTTTTACACTGCATTCTTCAGGCAGTATATCGTTTACGCCGTTTGGCGTATGTAATTTCCAATCTGACATATTTTCCTCCTCGCTTTATCGCTTTACTGCAATAAAGTAATTATACCCCTTATTTTTCCTTTTGTCAATACCGCTTACTAAAATTTTGAAATATCCTTCGGATTTACATGTACCATACAATGCTTTACGTTAGGGAACGTATTTTCTATGCTGTGATGCACATTTTCGGCTATGGCATGCGCTTTATAAAGCGTCAGATTGCCGTCCGCGCCGATTTCAACATCAACGTAAATTTTCGAGCCGAAGAGGCGTGTTTTTAAATCATCAATCGTCAGCACTCCCTCCTGTTCCATAACAACCGCGCGTATTTCGTTGCATACATCTTCATCGCATGATTTATCTATAAGCTGATTTACCGCGTCATAGAATACCTCCCATGCCGCCTTTACTATAAATAAACATATAATAATACCCGCAAT
>CAYUSE010000104.1:0-5661 GCA_964447095.1 uncultured Lachnospiraceae bacterium
GTCATAATTCTTAGCTTCCTCGCGCCCAAATCCTTTAAAATCTGCGCGCCCTCGCTGTAGTCGCGTAAATCAGGCGCAAACCCGAGCTTTACATTTGCTTCAACCGTGTCGCAGCCGTGCTCCTGCAAATCGTAAGCCTTGATTTTATTGAGCAGTCCTATTCCTCTGCCCTCCTGACGCAGATACAGCAGTATGCCCCTGCCCTCGTCATTTATGTTGGTGAGCGCCTTTGCAAGCTGTTCTCCGCAGTCACAGCGGCACGAGCCGAACACATCGCCTGTCAGGCACTCGGAATGTACGCGGCAAAGCACGGGCTTGCCGTCCGCAACGTCGCCCATTACAAGCGCGACATGATGATTGCCGTTTATCATATTTTTGTAGCCGTAAATGTCAAAATTGCCGTATTTCGTCGGCAGCTTCGCTTTTGACACGCAGGTCATAAATTTATCATGCTGACGGCGGTATGTCTGCAAGTCCTTGATTGTGATAAATGTCAGTTCATGCTCCTTTGAGAATTTTATAAGCTCCTCGCGGCGCATCATAGTGCCGTCGTCTGCCATAATCTCACAGCACAGCCCTACCGTCGGCATTCCCGCAAGTCTTAATAAATCAACCGTCGCCTCTGTGTGACCGTTCCTTTCAAGCACTCCGCCTTTCTTTGCTTCAAGCGGAAACATGTGTCCCGGGCGGCGGAAATCCTGCGGTACTGTTGCAGGTTCAACGCACATACGCGCCGTAATTCCGCGCTCCTCGGCAGAAATTCCCGTTGTGGTTGAAATGTAATCAATCGATTCCGTAAACGCCGTGCAGTGATTATCGGTATTATTTGCAACCATAGGACGAAGTCCTAATTTGACTATATATTCCGTGCTCATAGGCATACAGATTAAGCCTTTTGCAAAACTTGCCATAAAATTGACGTTTTCCGTTGTCGCGTACTGCGCCGCGCAGATTAAATCGCCCTCGTTTTCGCGGTCGGGGTCATCGGTTACAAGAATGACCTTACCGTTTTTCAAATCCTCCAGCGCCTTTTCGATTTTATCAAATTCAAACATTCTATCACTCCCTAAAAGTTATATTTTTTCAGAAAATCCTCCGTTATATCGCTCTGTTTCCCGCAAAGCTTTTCAACGTATTTTCCGATTATGTCACATTCTAAATTTACCCTATCGCCCGTTTTTCGCGAAAGAAGCGTTGTTTCCGAACCCGTGTGCGGTATAATTGACACCGAAAACGCGTCAGAAAACACCTTCGCGACCGTAAGGCTTATGCCGTCAATCGCTATTGAGCCCTTTTCAACAACGTATTTCATCACGCTGTCCTCAGCCGTGATTGTCACCCAGACGGCATTATCCTCATTTTTGAGCGAGCGAATGAACCCCATTCCGTCAACATGCCCTGCCACAATATGACCGCCGAACCGTCCGTTTGCGGACATTGCGCGCTCCAAATTCACCTTTGAACCTTTTTGAAGAGCTCCGAGTCCACTTCGGTGCATGGTTTCGGGCATTACGTCGGCAGTGAAAATATTGACTTCTATCGCCGAAGCGGTAAGACATACGCCGTTTACCGCAACGCTATCGCCGATTTTCAAGTCGGAAAATATGACATCGCCCTTGACGCTCAATTCACACGACTTTGCGCCGCGCTTTACGGCGGCTATTTCGCCGATTTCCTCTATTATTCCCGTGAACATTATTTCACCTCATATTCCAACAAAATATCGTCGTCAAACCGCGTTATTTTAGGATTTTTAAATTGCGCGGCATCATTGACCTTTTCAATTCCCATTTCCGCAACCGCATTTTTGCCGTCGCCGCCGATTATTTTCGGCGCAATATATATTTGCAGCTTATTCACAAGCTCCGCTTTTAAGGCGCTTGCATGAATACTTCCGCCGCCCTCGATTAAAACGCTGTCAATCTGTCTTTCTCCGAGTTTTTGCATTAAATCCTTTAAATCCACGCGTCCGTTGTCGGCGGAGGTTTTTATGATTTCTATTCCTAATTTTTGCAGTTCATCCGCTTTTTCTTTATTTTCCGATACTGTCGCTATAATTGTCGGTATTTCTTTCGCCGTTTGAGCAATTTTAGAATTTATTGGCATTCTTAAATTGCTGTCGCAGATTATCCGTATCGGATTTGACGGATTTTCCGTTCGGCAGTTTAACATAGGATTGTCGGCAATAACCGTATTCACGCCAACCATAATCGCCGATACTCTTTTCCGTGTTTCGTGACCGTGCGCGCGCGATTTTTCATTTGTTATCCACCGAGCGTCGCCGCTTTTAGCAGCTATTTTGCCGTCAAGACTTACTGCCGCCTTCATTATAATGTATGGCGCTTTTGTCGTAATGTAGTGGAAAAATATGTCGTTTAGCGCGTCACATTCGTCCTTTAAAAAGCCTTCTGTAACTTCAATTCCGTGGTTTCTTAAAATCTCAATTCCCTTGCCCGCTACCAGCGGATTTGGGTCGGACGAGCCGACAAATACACGCTTTATTCCGCTTTCGATTACCGCGTCCGTACACGGCGGATTTTTGCCGTAATGACAGCACGGTTCAAGCGTCACGAACATATCCGCGCCCGTCATGTTGGCTTTACAGCTTTTTATGGCGTTGCGCTCCGCGTGGAGCTCGCCGTATTTCGCATGATACCCCTCGCCGATTATTTCGTTATTTTTCACAATCACCGCGCCGACAAGCGGATTAGGATTTACAAAGCCTATGCCGTTTTTTGCAAGCTCAATCGCGCGGCGCATATATTTTTCCATGAAAAAACCACCTCAATATCCTCGGGGTGGTCAAATTTATCTGCTTGCAGAAAATTTCATCTTCTCTCGTCCGGACTTTACCGTCGGTTTCGGAATTGCACCGAATCAGCCCGATAGAACAGGCTCGCGGACTGTCACCGCCGATTATGAATTTCACATACCCCGAAGATTGCTTTATTTACTTAATATAATACACCGTTTACTTGTTTTTGTCAATATTTATTTACACTTTTTTCCACCAAAGCATATTATCAGCAAAATCGACCGTCAGCCGTCCGCTGTCCTTTAGCCATGACAGATACGAACGGACGGTACTGCCGACCAGAACGTACTGTTCAAAATTCAGCGTCAGACCGTAATCGTTAAACAGTGTCTGCAATATTTTTTCAAATATTTGCGGTTCATTGCAAATATCTATTATTTTATCCGCTATTTCATAGACCTTTTTTATATTTATTTCGGCAAGCCCGGTTATATCGTCCGTCACCGCCGCATGAGCGGGCACAAATATTGACGCTTTCATATCTTTAACCATGTTAAGCGTATTCAGATATTCTCCGACATCATAAATAAAGCCTATCTGATATTTTTCAAGCGTTTCCTTGCTTGACAGGCAGTCGGCAAGATACACCACATCATCATTCGTCCTAAACCCAACCATATCAAAGAAATGCCCGCGCAGATTTATCATTTCCAAGCCGTCGGGAAGGCTGTCCTCGGTCGGCAGTTCGGCGTTGCTCTCCTCGGCAAGCAAAAACTTATGCCGCAAATCGCCGCACGGAAATCCGCCGTATAAAAACGCGGGTTCAAGTATAGGGTGATTTGTAAAATCTCGCTCAATCCCCGCCGCGTATATTTTGCAGCCCGTCTGATTTTGCAGATACCTGTTTCCGCCGATATGGTCGGCGTTTGAATGAGTATTATAGATTGCCGTCAGCCGCCAGCCCATGTCGTCCAAAATCTGCCTTACCTTGCGTCCCGCGCTCCTGTCGTTTCCGCTGTCTATAAGACATACTTCGTTATCATTGAGCCTTACAAGCCCGATTTTCGCGGGGCTTTGTATATAATAGCTGTTACTTCCCACCTGATTTAATTCGTACATTTCCGTCACTTCCCCGCAGTTTTTGAATTATTCGATTGATATTACCTCAAAGCCCAAATCCTCAACCGCAGTTTTGAGCGTGCTGTCGTCAACCGTCTTTTTCATTTTTACCTCAGCGATTTTCTTGTCAAGGTCAACCTCCGCCTTTACGCCGCTTAGTGCGTTTAGAGCCTTTTCCACGTTCGCCTTGCAGTAACCGCAGTGCATGCCCTCAATATGAATAGTTTTCGTTGTTTCGTTTTTGTTAAATCCAAACATTTTTATTTCCTCCTGTTTTATAATTTTTTTGTTCTTAATCTCAAAGCGTTTGACACAACGCATACGGAGCTTAGCGACATTGCAAGTCCCGCAAACATGGGGCTTAAAAGCATACCGTTTATGGGGTACAGCAAACCCGCCGCAATCGGAATACCGATTGTATTGTAGCAAAATGCCCAGAATAGATTTTCCTTGACATTTTTGATTGTCATACGGCTTAATTTAATTGCCTTATACACATCTGTCAAATCCGACTTCATAAGCACAATATCCGCCGATTCAATTGCAATATCGCTGCCTCCTCCGACAGCCGCGCCGACCTCCGCCTGAACAAGCGCGGGCGCGTCGTTTATTCCGTCGCCGACCATCATGACCTTTTTGCCGTCCTTTTGAAGCCGAGCCACGACCTCCGCTTTATCCTGCGGCAAGACCTCAGCAATTACCTCGTCGGCGTGAACAAGCTTTCCTATATACTCCGCCGCGGCTTTATTGTCGCCAGTCAGCAAATATACCTTTATTCCCGCCTTTTTGAGCTTGTCTACCGCCTCAATACTTGTGTCCTTAATCGTATCGGCAACGCTTATAATTCCCTTCAATTTACCATCTATCGCAACATACATGGGAGTTTGACCTTCATTTGAAAGACGTATTATATCCTTATTTAACACTGTCAAATCAATGTCTTCCATAAGCCGTTTATTGCCGACCATTATTTGTTTGCCGTCAATTTCGGCTTTAATTCCCATTCCTGCGATATTTTCAAAATTGCTTACCGATTTTGCGATATTTTCCGCCTTTTCGGTTATCGCTTTTGCAAGCGGGTGGTCGGACACGCTCTCGGCAGCGGCGGCGTATTCGAGCAATTCCTCCTTGCTTATTCCGCGCGCTATGATTTCCGTCACGGACGGTTTTCCCTCCGTGACCGTGCCCGTTTTGTCAAGCACGACTGTATCAATATTATGCGTGATTTCCAATGCCTCTCCGCTTCGGATCAGTATTCCGTTCGACGCCCCCAAGCCGGTTCCGACCATAATCGCCGTCGGCGTAGCCAGTCCCAGCGCGCACGGACATGCTATTACAAGCACTGATGTGAAAATTCTCAGAACAAATGACGCGTCCTTGCCCGTAATTATCCAGATTATGCTCGCCACAACTGCGATTGCAATAACGGTCGGGACAAAAATCCCCGCGACCTTATCGGCAATTTTTGAAATAGGCGCTTTTTTGCCCTGCGCGTCCTCAACAAATTTTATAATTTTTGAAAGCGTCGTATCCTCGCCTATGCGCGTTATTTCAACATACAGTGCGCCGTTTGCGCTTATACTTCCGCCGATTACCTCGCTCCCGACCGTCTTTTCAACGGGCAGGCTCTCGCCCGTAAGCATTGCCTCGTCCACGCCGCCGAAACCGTCGCGAACTATTCCGTCAAGCGGAATTTTCATACCGGGCTTTACAAGCACAATATCGCCGATTTTAAGCGTTTTTGTTTCGACCTCCGTCACTGCTCCGTCCTTTACAAGCAAGGCTGT
>CAYUSE010000105.1:0-5548 GCA_964447095.1 uncultured Lachnospiraceae bacterium
TTAAAAATGTAGAAATGCAGGAGGTCTTTAAAAAGAGCGAGATTAAGGTTTGGGAGTGCAGAAACTGCGGTCACATTGTAGTAGGCAAGGATGCTCCCGAAATATGTCCCGTTTGCGCTCACCCGCAGGCATATTTTGAAATTAACTGTGAAAATTATTAAGGCATACAAAACTCCGTTCTTGTATAGTAAGTGACAGTAAAATCGTCACGCTGAGCCGCCTACAAAAAAACGACAGTTTTCGAAGAAAATTGTCGTTTTTTATAATGTCCCTTAACATACTTTAGCAGGTTTCATAACAAGCGATTTTGTTTTCCATCTGCCTGAATAATAGCGTATCAGCGGTATAAGGCTTCCGATTCCCCAGGAAATAGGAATTGCAATCCAAAGTCCCGTAAGACCAAGAGGTTTTACGAGTATATATGACGCAATCACACGTGTTACAAGCTCAACAAGTCCTGTGAGCATTGAGATATTTACATCACCCGTTCCGTGAACAACATTCAGATAACAGCGCATAATTCCTGCCATGAAGTACGCTATGCCTATAATATGAAGATACTGTGTTCCTATATTAAGGGCTTCTCCAGCCTCCGACGGGTCTAAGAATATACTTAAAAGCTGACGTCCGAAAACTGTCATAATCAGCGCCATGAGACCGCAGTAGGCAAGAACAAGCGCAAGTGTTTTATAAAGTCCGCTTTCTATTCTGTCGGTGCGTCCGGCGCCTATATTCTGACCGCTGTAAACGGCAAGAGCCATGCCCATGGTGACAACCACCATAATTGCGACAGAATCAATTTTTGTTGACGCGGTATATGCCGCCATAGCCTGTGTTCCGAAGCTGTTTATGAGACGCTGAACGCTCAGCACGCCGAGAGAAATCATACAGCTTTGCAAAGCGGTCGGAACGCCTGTTTTAAATATAAGCTTAACGGATTGTTTGTCTGTCGTAAATTTCAAGCCCTCAAGGTGAAGCTCACTTTTTCTTTTATACATATATATAATGCATAAAATTGCCGATACAGCCTGAGCAATCATGGTAGCGAACGCCACGCCGCCTACAGATGCATTAAATACCACAACAAACAATACATCAAGTAAAATGTTTATTATAGTAGAAAGGATAAGCATCAAAAGAGGTGTTTTAGAGTCGCCCATATTTCGAAGTATTGCTGAGCAGCCATTGTACGCCATGCTGAAAGGTGTGCCGAGCATAACAATACGCATATATTTTACGGCATTACTCATAATTTCCTCAGGCGCGTTTACAAAACGCAGGAATACAGGCGCGCATATTATTCCGAGCGACATAATAACAGCGCCTATAACGGAAATTACGCATATAACCGAACCTATTGTTTCACGAAGCTGTTTATATTCAGCCGCTCCGAAGCACTGCGATATTATTATTCCTGCGCCGTTTGTAAGACCAAAGCACAGGCACATTGTAAACATAACAATCTGCGAGGATGCTCCGACAGCCGCAAGCGCATTTGAACCGACAAATCGTCCTACAACCGTTGAATCTACAAGGTTATACATTTGCTGAAATATATTTCCAAACAGCATTGGCGCTGCAAACATCAATATCAATTTTATAGGTGAACCGCTTGTCATGGATTTTGTTTCTGTTTTCATGGAAGCCTACCTCCGTTACTATTTATCGTTGCCTATTATACGCTTGATTTTGCTAAAATGCAATGGTTATATTGATGATTTAAAACATATTTTTATGCTGTTTTCCGTCATATTTGCTATATTGACATTCGGCGGCATATATGTTAAAATCTCTCGTACACGTTTATATGACATTTATATATAATGAGGAGGATTTTCATGAATATTAAATTATCTGATCATTTTACATATAAAAAATTACTGCGCTTTACGCTTCCGTCGATTTGCATGATGATTTTTACTTCACTCTACAGCGTTGTAGACGGGTATTTTGTTTCAAATTTCGCGGGAAAATCGGCGTTTACGGCGGTGAATTTTATCATGCCGTTTTTAATGATTTTGGGAACATTCGGATTTATGTTCGGAACAGGCGGCAGCGCGCTGATTTCCAAAACGCTTGGCGAGGGAAAGCAGAAAAAGGCGAATAGCTTGTTTTCTTTGATTGTATATACTTCCGCAATTACAGGCGTTATATTGGCGGTATTTGGAATTATCTTTGTGCGTCCGATTGCGGTAGCACTCGGCGCAGAAGGAGAAATGCTTGAAAACTGCGTCATATACGGACGCATTATTCTGGCTGTTTTACCTGCGTATATGCTTCAATTTGAATTTCAGAGCTTTTTTGTGACTGCGGAAAAACCGAATTTAGGGCTTGCAGTGACAATAGCCTCAGGACTTTCAAATATAGTTCTTGACGCGCTTTTGGTAGCGGTGTTTAACCTCGGGCTTGTGGGAGCAGCGATGGCAACGGCAATAAGCCAGTGTGTAGGAGGTATAATACCACTGATTTATTTTGCACGAAGAAAAGGAGATACATTGAAGCTGGGCAGAGCGGAATATGACGGCAAGGCGCTGATTAAAACCTGCACTAACGGTTCATCTGAGCTTATGTCGAATATTTCTGTATCGATAGTTTCAATGCTTTACAATATGCAGCTTATGAAATATGCCGGTGAAAACGGTGTTGCGGCTTATGGTGTGCTTATGTACGTTAATTTTATATTCCTCGCAATTTTTGTAGGGTATTCTGTAGGAACTGCGCCGGTGATAGGATATAATTACGGAGCGGATAATCATGCGGAACAGAAAAATCTTATGAAAAAGGGACTGACGATAGTGGCTGTTTGTTCTGTTTTGATGTTTATCGCATCGGAGCTTTTGGCAAAACCGCTGTCAGTTATGTTTGTCGGCTATGATAAGGAACTTATGAATTTAGCGCTGCGCGGATTTGTAATTTATTCTTTTTCGTTTTTATTTGCGGGATTTGCGGTTTTTGCGTCATCTGTGTTTACCGCGCTTAATAACGGACTTGTGTCTGCGGCGATTTCATTTTTGCGGACGCTTGTTTTTCAGGTTGCGGCAGTTATGATTTTCCCTCTGTTTCTGGGCATTGACGGAATATGGGCGTCAATTTCGGCAGCGGAACTGACGGCGGCGGTTGTTGCAGGAGTGCTGCTGATAAAATATCGCAAGAGGTATCATTATTGAGGTATAATTTGATTTATTTTCAATAAAAAAACTTGACTTATATTTTATTATGTGTTATACTACCGTATGGAATTGCCGATGTGGCGGAACTGGCAGACGCCCGGGACTTAAAATCCCGTGGGAAGAAATTCCCGTACCGGTTCGACCCCGGTCATCGGCACCATATTGCAAAAACCGACAATTTTCGATAGAGAATTGTCGGTTTTTATTATAAAAAATATTTTGAAAGGATTTGTAAGCCTCAATCGTGTTATAAGTAGAGAGTTAAAAACTCTACTATAATAAGTACATGGAGGAAATGAAAATGAAGAAACTAATAATTGCAGTTTTAGTTACGGTAACAGCGGCGTTAAGCGTAATTTCGGCATCGGCAGCATGTGGAAATTGCCCTAATGAGGAATGTATAAATTCAGGATATTGCATTGAGAAATGTCCGAATAATTGCATACCGCAGCGTGACGGAACAGGTGTACGGAGAAGGATAGGCAAGGGAGGATGCCACGGCGGATGGCGCTGCGGTGATAATGCGTATTGCATATACAGATGACGGAGAAATTATGAGAAGTGAGCATGAAGTGATTTGCGCAATAGATAGATATGCCGATACAGTACGGCGTATCTGTCTTTTGCATTTGAAAAATTATGATGATACAGAAGATATATTTCAGACGGTATTTTTGAAATATATGCTGTATAACGGCGTGTTTTGCGATACTGAGCATGAAAAGGCGTGGATTATATGTGTTACAATAAATGCCTGCAAGGACTTCTTAAAGAGTTTTTATCATAAAAATGTTGTTTTGCTCGATGATGAATATTATATAAAAGATAATTCATGTTCGTGGAAATCGGATGTGCTTGACGCGGTATTGTCCCTGCCTGAGAAATATAAGAATGTTGTTTATTTGCATTATTATGAGGGATATACCGCGGCGGAAATATCAAAAATGACAGGCATAAAAGAAAATACGGTGTATACACTTCTTTCAAGGGCAAGGGCGATTTTAAAGGACAAGCTCGGAGGTGAGGATTTTGAATAAGATACAAAAAGCTTTTAATACAATCAGCGCTGAGGATAGTCTCAAGCAAAGTACGCTGGCTTTTCTGCGTAGAGAACGTAAAAAAAGAGCGAAAAGCTTCAGACATATATACAGATATGCTGCGGCATGCGCTGTTATGCTTGCTGTTGTTTTCGGTATGGGCAGCTACAGAATCCTCAATACTGCTGTATCATATATCAGCATAGATATAAATCCTTCTGTTGAACTGGGGCTAAATCGTTTTAATAATGTGGTTGAAGCGGCGGCTTACAATGATGATGGCGCTGAACTTTTAAAGGATATTGATTTAAAAGGAAAATCATATACGGAAGCGATTGACAGCTTGCTGAAAAATCAAGAATTTATTTCCTTTCTTGAAGAAAACAACAGACTTGATTTTACTGTTGTATCGGACAGACAGGATGAAATTGTGGACGGAATACAAGGCTGTGAGGAATATGGCCGGTATAACGGACATTGTCACGGCGCAGACAGTGAATTTGCGTTACAGGCTCGTGAATGCGGGATTTCTGTCGGTAAATACAGGGCATATACAGAACTTGTTCAGTATGATGAAAACGTTACGCCTGAGGATTGCAGAAATATGACAATGAAACAAATATATGATAAAATCAGAGAATATTCGGGAAGTGATAGTTCCGGAGAACATCATAACGGCCATGGCGCACATCAGCATCATGGAAACGGAAAATAACCCTAAATATTATGACAGTAAAATCGTCATGCTGAGCCATAAAGGACTGCAATATTGCAGTCCTTTTTTATGTCTGAAATTCATATTTGTTATGGTTTATTGGTAGAATAATTCTACTTATAGTAGAATTAAATCGCTATTGACGTTATTGACTATAATACGCATACTTAGTACAATGTAATCAGAAGCTTCTAATAAAATTTTTGGAGGGAAATATGAATTTGTTAATAGGTAAAATTATCAAACAGCTGCGTCAGGAACGAGATTTAACACAAGAAGATGTTGCAACACATCTTGGAATTTCATTTCAGTCTATCAGTAAATGGGAACGCGGAGATGGTTATCCTGATATTACAATGCTGCCGGCATTATCTAACTACTTTGGAATAAGCATCGATGAATTGCTTGGCATAAACGAAATTGCCAAATCAGAACAATACAATTACACTAATAAACTTTGGGCGGAAAATAATAAGAAAGGATTGCATTATGACAATATCACTCTTATGAGGCAAGCGCTAAAAGATTTTCCAAACGATGCTCTTCTTCTTGTTCAGCTTTCTGCGTCACTTGAAAAATTAGGAAAAAAAGAAGAAAAAGCCGACTATCTGAGAGAGTCTATTGCT
>CAYUSE010000106.1:0-5513 GCA_964447095.1 uncultured Lachnospiraceae bacterium
GAAAAGCTTAAACGATGAAAACATATAATATACCAATATTTGTTCCGCATAGAGGCTGTCCGTTTGACTGCGTTTTCTGCAATCAAAAGCGGATTACGGGAAGCGCGGATGATGTTACGCCAAAGGATGTAACCAAGACAATTTCAAAATATTTAAAAACGCTACCAAAGGATAATAGAATAACGGAGGTGGCGTTTTTCGGCGGAAGCTTTACGGGAATACCGATGGACGAGCAGTCGGGACTGCTCGCCGCGGCAAAGGAATTTCTTGACAGGGGCGAAATTGACGGCATACGTCTTTCAACGCGTCCCGATTATATTTCAGAAGAAATCCTTGATAATTTGCTGCGTTTTGGAGTTACGACTATTGAGCTTGGTGTGCAGTCAATGGATAACGAGGTGCTCAAATGTTCTAACCGCGGTCATACTCGCGAGGATGTAATAAACGCGGTGAAGCTGATAAAACAATATCCGTTTACGCTGGGACTTCAGATGATGACGGGACTTCCGGGGGACACGAGAGAAAAATCACTATATACAGCCGATGAAATAATTAAGCTAAAGCCTGATATTGTACGTATTTATCCGACGCTTACGATAAAGGACACATATCTTCACAAGCTGTATAGTGAGGGGAAATATATACCGGAAACGCTTGAAGAAGCGGTTGAAACTTCAAAACAGCTTTTAATAAAATTTGAAAACAATAATATACGCGTAATACGCATAGGACTGCAGTCAACAGATGAGATAAGCGAGCATGGCTCGGTCGCTGCAGGCCCTGTACACAGCTCGTTCCGCGAGCTTGTGGAAAGCAGTATATTTTACGATAAAATTGCCGGTATTATATCACGTGAATTGAGAACAAAGACGCTGAAAGCAGGGGACACTAAAGTTATTGCGGTAAATCCGCGTGATATGTCGAAGGCAATAGGAAATAAGAGAAGCAATGTAATAAGAATTAAAGAAAATTTTGATATTGATTTGAAAATAATAGGGGACAGTAAAACAAACAGAAATGAGGTGACGGCGGTTGTTTTTAAAAAGGCTTGAATTGCAGGGCTTTAAGTCCTTTGCAGATAAAACAGTACTTGATTTTACTGACGGCGCGACTGCCGTGGTAGGACCGAATGGCAGCGGAAAGAGCAATATCTCCGATGCTGTGCGTTGGGTAATCGGAGAAATGAGCGCAAAGTCTCTGCGTGGCTCAAACATGCAGGATGTAATTTTTGCGGGAACTGAAACGAGAAAAAAGGTTAATTTTGCAGAAGTTACGCTTGTGCTTGATAACAGCGAGCGTACATTTGACATTGACTTTGAAGAGGTAACGGTTACAAGACGTTTGTTCCGTTCGGGCGAAAGCGTGTATCAGATAAATAATGCAAGCTGCCGATTGAAGGACATTCATGAGCTGTTTATGGATACGGGTCTTGGACGTGATGGTTATTCGATTATAGGTCAGGGAAATGTCGCCCAGATAGTTTCGACAAAGGCAGAGGATAGGCGAAGTCTTTTTGAAGAAGCAGCTGGAGTCGCAAAATATAAATACAGAAAGGACGAGGCTGAAAGAAAGCTTGTATCTGTTGAGGACAACCTTATACGTATAAATGATATTACGCATGAATTACAGTCGCAGTTAAATCCGCTTAAAAACCAATCTGAAAAGGCAAGAAAATATCTTGATTTATATGGTGAATATAAGGGGCTTGATGTAAATCTAAGCCTTATTACGCTTGCTAAAAATAAAACGGAGTCGGAAAAAGCGGATGAGCTTTATAATGATGTAAAATCAGAGCTGGACGAGCTTCGGTCAAAGGAAAGTGACACGGAACGTAAAATTTCCGCGCTTTATGAGGAAAGCAAGGAAAAAGATGAGGAGCAGGCAAAAAAACATCAGGAGCTTGTGGAAAACGAGGGCAAGGCTTCAGCGACAAAAAATAATATTACACTTGCGGAAAATAATATAAAGAATAATAACACGCTCTTAAAACGCATTGATGATGAGATTTTGGCGATAAACCATAAAAATACGGAGCGTGAAAATCAAATTATTGAATTTAATAAAACGATTGACAATAAAAATGCCGAAGCGCAGATTATATTAAAAAGCTTTGATGAAATGAAGGCTGATAATTCTGATATTGCATCAAAGCAAGATTCACTGCATGCCCAAATTGAGGGTATGAAGGGTGATGTTATTGAGCTTTTGAATGATGTTTCGGCTAAGAAAGCTAAAATCAGCGGTATAGAAACGCTCAGAAGCAGTTTTTTGGAACGCCGTGAAACGGTAGAAACAGAAATCAAAAGCTTTAAGGAGGGCATAGAAAATACCGAAAAGGAAATAGAGGAAACTAAAAAACAGATTGCTGAAAAACGCGAAAAGCATCAAAAGCTTAAAGCAACAGTTGAACGTCATCAGGAAAATGCTGAGAAATTAACTGCAGCAATAAATGAAATAGCCTCAAAAACAAATGAAATGAATGTGGAATATAATTCTAAAACCTCAAAAAAACGTATTTTGGAGGGTATGGAAAATGATTACGCGGGCTATGCGCGAAGCGTAAAAGCCGTTTTGAAAGCTGATGAGCTTAAAAAGCTTGCAATTTATGGTACAATTTCGGGGCTTATTGACGTCAAAAAAGAATACGTTACAGCTATTGAAACTGCTCTTGGCGGCGCGCTTCAGAACATAATCGTAGAAAGCGAGGAGGACGCAAAAACAGCAATTGCATATCTTCGCCGCGAAAATGCAGGACGCGCCACATTCCTGCCCGTTTCATCGGTGAAGGGCAAAACGCTTGATAATGTAAACGCTGTCAGTAAATCGGCAGGATATATCGGAATAGGTTCGGATTTGATTTCGTATGATAAAAAGTACGACGGCATTATGAAAAGCTTGCTCGGACGCGTTGTTGTGGTTGATAATATAGATAACGCGATTGCAATGAGCCGCGCGTTTGGGTATAAATTCCGCGTTGTTACGCTTGAGGGCGATATATTAAACAGCGGAGGCTCAATGTCGGGCGGAAGCGTAAATAAGCAGAGCGGATTTTTGTCAAGAGCGTCGGAAATAAAAACCTTGTCAAAGGAAATTACAGCGCTCGCCGATAAATTAAAGAAGTTAAAAACAGAACGTGAAACGGCTGACAATGATTTGCGCCTTGTAAACAATCAGCTTTCATCTTATGTTCCGTTGACGCGTGAGTATGAGGATGAAATCCTGCGCCTTGAAAACACGGCGGAGCATTTAAAGCAGTCTTTATCATCAGGAGATAACGGACAAAACTATACAAATGAGCTTGAACAGATTGAAAAACAGCTTTCAGAGTCGTCCGAAGAAATTGCTTTGTTATTGCAAAGTATGCGCTCAAAGCAAAACGAAGCCGATAAAAAGCAGGAGCAAATAAAGGAATTAGAGGAAGAGTACGAGAAAATTACGGCTGAAAAGGAAGAACAATCGCAAGGCTTAATGGACCAAACAATTAAATTAGGCGCGCTTGAAAAGGATATACAGCTTATAAAGGGGAATATAGAAGAAATAAAATCTCAGATAAAAGACTCAAAGGACGAAATTGCATCAAAGGAGAGCGACAAGGTTCGCATACATGAGGAAAATGATAATCTGTACATGCGGATACGCGAGGAGGAAAAGCTGTCGGAAAGTTCAGTAAGCTTGTCGGAGGAAATCAAAAAGCAGATAAGCCTGATTGATGAGCAAAAGGCAAAGATAGTTGAAACCCTGCAATCAATCCAAAACTCAAATAAGGATTTAACCGACAAGCTTTTGCAGTTACAGCAGGAGCTCTCGAGAGTTGACAATAAGCGTGTGAAGCTGAATACAGACAGCGAAAATATTATAAATCGTCTGTGGGAGGATTATGAGCTTACATATAACAATGCTCTTGAAATCGGAGCGCCTGTTGAGGACGAAAAGGCCTCATTTGCAAGACTTGCCGAGTTAAAGGGCGAAATAAAGGCTTTAGGCAGCGTCAATATGGAGGCTATAGAGGAATATAAAAATGTAAAGGAACGCTTTGAATTTCTGTCGGCGCAGAAGGATGACCTTGAGAAGTCAAAGACTAATCTGAATAAAATCATCACGTCTATGGAAGAATTGATGAAGGATTTGTTTGCGAAGCAAATGGAGGAAATAAACAAAAGCTTTGGCAAGGTATTCAGGGAGCTGTTCGGAGGAGGAACGGCGAAGCTGTCGCTGTCTGACCCCGCCAATGTGCTTGAAAGCGGTGTTGAAATTGAGGTTCAGCTTCCCGGAAAAGGCTTGCAGAATATTAACCTTTATTCGGGCGGTGAGAAGTCGTTTATTGCGATTGCGCTGCTGTTTGCAATTTTGCTCGTAAAGCCTACGCCGTTCTGTATTCTTGACGAAATTGACGCGGCGCTTGACGATGTAAATGTCGCAAGATTTGCGACATATCTTAAAAATTATATTGAAAAAACACAGTTCATCGTAATCACGCACCGCCGCGGAACGATGGAGGCGGCGAATATCCTGTACGGCGTAACAATGCAGGAAAAGGGTGTATCAAAGCTGCTTTCGCTGCATATTGATGATGTTAATGACGAAATGATAGGATAATATCGGAAAGGCTGGTTGGTATGGGATTTTTTGATAAATTAAAGGCAGGGCTCAAAAAAACGGGCGACGCAATATCCGAACAGGTAAATAATGTATTCAGCGTGTTTGTTAAGGTTGACGAGGAATTGTTTGAAAATCTTGAAGAAGCGCTGATTATGGCGGATATAGGCGTTGAAACCTCGGTTTATATTATAGAGGAACTCAGAGAACGAGTAAAATCGAAGTATATTACAGACGGCAATGAAGTAAAGCTTGAGCTTCAAAATATCATAAAAGACATTTTATCTGAGCAGGACAGCGCAATGAAGCTTGATACTACGCCTGCTGTCGTGCTTGTAATAGGAGTAAATGGAGTCGGCAAAACGACAAGCATAGGTAAAATCGCTGCGCATTATAAGTCAATGGGTAAAAAGGTGCTTCTTGCCGCAGCCGATACGTTCCGCGCGGCGGCGATTGACCAGCTTGATGTGTGGGCAACACGAAGCGGATGCGACATAATAAAGCATCAGGAAAACAGCGACCCTGCTGCGGTAGTATTTGACGCGTGCGCCGCGGCAAAGGCAAGAGGGTGCGATATTCTTATATGCGACACGGCAGGCAGACTGCACAACAAGAAAAATCTTATGGCGGAGCTTGAAAAAATAAACCGCGTAATAAGCCGCGAGCTTCCCGATGCCTCGCGCGAAACACTGCTTGTGCTTGACGCGTCAACAGGTCAGAACGCGGTTTCACAGGCAAAGCTGTTTGCGGAGACCGCCGATATAACAGGCATTATTCTGACGAAGCTTGACGGAACGGCAAAGGGCGGAATTGTAATCTCAATTTCAAAGGAACAGGCAATTCCTGTGAAGTTTGTCGGAGTAGGCGAGGGGATTGACGATTTGCAGCCGTTTGACCCCAATGATTTTGTGCAGGCA
>CAYUSE010000107.1:0-5423 GCA_964447095.1 uncultured Lachnospiraceae bacterium
CTCGCTCGACGCACTCAAGGGGATGGACATATCGACGGTTGCAAAACTTCTTGACGAAACAGAGGGCGATGAAAAGACAGGCGTTCAGATTGTCCTGAAGGCTCTTGAAGAACCTGCATGGCAGATTGCTAAGAATGCGGGACTTGAGGGCAGCGTAATTGTTGATAAGGTTAAGGCATGCGAAGAAGGCACGGGTTACAATGCTCTTACCGAGGAATACGTTGACATGATCGGCGCAGGTATCGTAGACCCCGTTAAGGTTACAAGAAGCGCGCTTCAGAACGCGGCTTCGGTTGCTTCAATGGTGCTTACGACAGAGAGCCTTGTGGCTGATAAGCCCGAGCCTCCAGCTCCGGCTCCTGCGATGGACCCGTCAATGGGCGGAATGTACTAATAAAAAATAATAAAAAATACGGTTTCAGAAGAAACCGTATTTTTTTATTTGTTCAGCGTTATTTATTCCAAATATCAATCGGCATCATATCTGCCCAGAGGAATACCTTGTCGGGCTCAAAATCTGCTTTTAATATGCTTCCGCCCGCGTTTTCGGGAGTAAATATCTGCACATTTTCTAAAGTTCCCTCATTGTATTTTGCCGCGTACAGTTTCATTCCTGCCGAGGATGCTATATGAACGGATATTTCGTTGCCGGTAACGCTTGTTATCTCGCCCGAGCTGTAAATTCTTGCATTGTCAAACACGACATTTGCGGTCGAGCCTGATTTAGCTTGATTATAAATTTGTACCGAGCTCAGCGCCAGCCCCAAATGAGGGGTTGAATGTGTCATGTTCCTCAAATCAAGTTCGGTTCCTGTTCCAATCGTTTTTCCTGCGGAATCGGTTATGGTAAGTGCAACTGTTGCGCCGCTTCCTGCTCCGACACCCGTGAACTGATATTTAAAGGTGTATGTTTCTCCTATATTGAGCGAGGCTATACTGCTGCCGAGATTATCGCTGCTGGCTTTCCAGTGTACATTGGCTTTTCCGTTTCTTTCGGATATAACCCAGCCGCCGCCCATGCCTTGCTTGTCAGAGACTTCGGGCTGAAATCTTACAAAAAATCCATTGGTATTATTTCTGTTGTTATTTCCGCTTGTGGGAGCGCTTGCAGGCATAGAGTTGATTTTAACGGTATGCTCGATAGTAAAGTCGTCCTTATAGCTTCCTATGGAAACGGTAGTGAGCACGGATTCTGTACTGTCAGTCGCATAGGTCTGGTTTAGGGCTTCTATTGAAGCAGGCAGTACGGTTATAGTAAATGTCGCGTTTTTGTTCATATATTTAACCGTGACTGTTGTTTCGCCGACTGTTTCTGTTTGATATGAAAGAGTGTAATCGGTTACTGAAGACGAACTGCCGTCTGAATACGCCGCTTTTACAACAAGACCCGTTGTATCAAGACTTCCTCCCATATAAACATTTTTGTTTTTCGGTGGTGAGGAAATAATAATACTGTCAATTTCTTTTACGGTAACTTCAAACGATGCCGTTTTGTCCATATAGGAGACTGTAATAGTTTGTTTTCCGGCAATATTTGGGTTGTATCCCGAAATCGAGTATGAATCTATATTTTTCCGTGTTCCATCGTCGTATGTTGCTCTTACAACAATCCCCGACGTGTCAAGCTGCTCGCCTATAACGTATGTGGTTTTTGTCGGTGCGGATACTATTTCAAGATTTGTCGCTTCCGCGCCGAATAAGTCCTCTGAAAGATACATTCCAACGTGAGGCGGCTGATTGTATGCCGTCTGCTCTGCCGCAACGCCGCTTCTGTAAACGGGGTCATGCATTAAAGTTTTTATTTTGTAATTTGTTGGTGTTGTTGTGGTGAATACCCGAAGGTTTGTGCCATCTGTTGTCGGGTAAACAAGCTCCTCGCGCCAGTCGCCGAATAAGTCCGCCTGAAGCGCGGGATTTGACTTTGTGCCGTTGATTTTAACGCAGCCGTAACTGCCTGCGTTGAAGCCTGCGCCGTTATAATTTGTAACATTCGTTCCATCCAGAAGCTCGTCATATAAATCTCCATCCCAGAAAATACGGAAGTTTGAACCTGCGCCGTTTCTGGTAGAAGTGAAATTAGTACCTCCGTTACACTGGTATGAACCAACGCCTGTTATCTGATAATATCCGCCTGAGCCCGTGTTTGCCATAACGCCTCTGCCTGTGTCTTTTGTGTTGCCCTTGTGGAAAATTATATCGCCCGTGTTTGCATCAATTACAGACATGCCGAAGTTGCAGATAACATTCTTGCCTGCCTTTTTCGCGTTACTCTGTATATAGCCGTAGTCGTCGTCAGTACCGGCAATTCCGTCAGGTCCGGCCTGATCCTCGTCGTTGCCGTCCTCGTGTACGGTGAAAAATTCAAGCCCCTCATGTGTCGGGTCATAATCGCCTATATGAAGCGCGTCGCCGTGCTCTAAGAAAGTACACCAACGTGGTTTAAAGGAATTGTCGTCCTTGACCTCCATACAAAGCGCGCCCGTGATAAATTCGTCCTTGCCGTCATTGTCAACGTCTGCGACTGTACAGTTGTGATTTCCCTGTCCTACATATAACTCCGCTCCGTCATAATATCCGGGCTGACCGCTCTTTGTGTCAAAGCGGTAATCGGGCGAAAGTCTTTCGCCGTCAAAGCTGATGCCTGCAATACTTGTACGCTGTCTACCGTTTTTGCCGAAATAATAACCTCTCAGATATACAGCGTACGGTTTTTCACCGTCAAGATATGCAACATCGGCAACAAAGCGATTTGAGCGGTTTCCAAAGTCATCGCCGTAATCAACGCCCTTTGCGCTTCCGCGTGTTGTAGGCAAATCAATAGTATCTATCGCTTCGCCTGTTTCGCCGTTAAATACTGTTAAAAATTCCTCGCCCGATATTTTTCTGTCATAGCCGTTAAAATCGGCTGACGCATTTTCTTCATCGGTATATTCCGCAATTTTCTTGTTTGTTGAGGCAACAACCGAATCAGCCTTTGCGCTGTGCGATACATAACTGCCTTTTGAGTCGGTTGAACCGAGAGAGGTCTGAACCATCATTTCCGCTTTTCCATCGCCGTTAAAATCATACACGAGAAATTGCGCCGTGTGCGCGCTTGAATATACGTTTTTGCCTAAGTTTATATCATTATCCCAAAGCTTAGTACCGTCAAGCTTGTATGCGGCAAAACGCACCGTTCCCGAATAGCCGCCGTTTCCGACATCCTGCTCCTGACTGACCCACTTAACAACAATTTCATACTCGCCGTCGCCGTCTAAATCGCCTGTTGAACAGTCGGTAGGAGAAAATGATTTTGTTGCCGGTGTACCGCCTTCGTCAATGGTTTCGTCGGCGGGCTTGACGAGCGGAATGTCAAAATAGCTGTTATTCATTACCGTAACAGCCTCGCATTTATCGCCTTCTTTTCCGTTTATAACGGGAGCTACGCTGTAGCTTGTTCCTGCGGTTGTATCGGTATAGTTGGTTGTATCGCTTACCTCGCCGATTTTCTGATTTCCTCTGTAGATATTAAAAGATACATTTTCTTCTGCGCTTCCGAAACGCGCATCCTCGCTGTCAAAAAGTCTCCAGCTTAAAAATACTCCGCCGTCTGTCTTAACAGCAACAAGACCGCGGTCAAGCTTCTCCATTTCACGGGTATATGTTTTGCCCTCGCCCGCTGAATAGGTGTAGCTTATTGTGTCAGCAAAAGCGGCAGCAGAAAGCGTTAAAAATATTGATAGCGCTGCAACAGCCGTAATGGATTTTTTTATATATTTCTTATTCACTTTCATATCCTCCGACATCATAAAATTATTAAATTTTTACATATATTACTTTAATTTTATCAAGAAAATTATAAAAAGTCAATAATGAAATACACTAAAAAGCAGTGATTTATTAAGATAAAACAGATATTTCACCGGATTGTCAAAAATGACGCTGAGGTAAAATGAAAAAATTTGCTATAAGACTTGAAAAATGCAGTCATGTTGTGGTATAATTACAATAATTACGGAATTGATATAACTGAAGGGGATTTTATATAATGAAGAAGTTACTTGCATTTATAACAGCATCTGTTATGCTGTTATCCGTATGCGCTTATGCGCAGTATTCGGGAGATGATTTGGCGAATAAATTGAATGCCGCGGTAGAATGGAAGGAAAAGAACGCTCAGCCAAAGGATGATGTTGCTTCCGAGGCATCAGATTTATATATAATTTCTCTTAAGCGCATGGGAATGAATTATACTTACAGGCAGTACAGCGACCTTATGCAGAGCGTTATGAAAGCATATAATTCAAATGTTTCGGCTTCGGCCTATGCTCATTCGATAATGGCGCTTGAAGCGTGCGGAATTGATCCTAAGGATTTTAATGACAGAGATTATATTGCCGAGGGAATATACGAAAAAGGAAATATCACAGGTGTTGATAATTGGAGTATGGCTCTTACTGCGCTTGATTCAAGCGCTTATGATGTTCCGGATTGGGCGTATGATGACCGTGAAAACATGGTTCAGTATATTCTGGCAAATCAGTATGACAACGGAAGCTTCGGCGATAATGCCGCGTCCACTGCGCTTGCGGTTATTGCCCTTGAACCATACACGTACTCGGATAAAATATATACGTTTGTCAGCGATATTACAGGCGCGGACAAGTCGCTTATTGTGATGCAGGCTGTGGATGACGCTTTGAATTATCTTTCAAACGTTCAGGGCGATTGGGGCGATTATTATGATTTGAAGAGTACGGCTCTTGTGCTTATGGCGCTTGACAGTATGGATATAGACGCTGAAAATGACGAAAGATTTTTGAGGGATAATCAGTCGGTGGTTGACGGAATGATGGCATATTCCGAAATTGACGGCGGATTTTCAATGCATAATGACGGCTCTGACTCACTTGCGACCTCGTATGCTATATGCGCGCTGACAAGTCATTTAAGACAAATTCAGGGTAAGGGCAAAATGTTTGATTTTCTGTCGGACGATAAGCCCTCGGGTATAAAGCAAATAAGCTTAAATACCAATACCAATAAGAACAATAATACAAGCAATAACACAAACAGCAATAATAATTCAAATAACAGCAGTTCGAATAACTCAAATAATTCGGGCAGCAGCTCAAATAACAGCAGCAGTTCAAACAGTTCAAATAATTCAGGCAGTTCGGGCAGCTCAAACAGCTCGAATAGTTCAAACACATCAAAGGCGACAAAAGCACCGACGGCTGCAAATGCTACAACAAGACCTAAAACAACCATGAAGCCGGCGGGAACAGCGCATCCGAGGGTTGCGTCAACTATGCGTCCCGCGTCAAGCTCGTCGCCGAAAGCAACGGTAACCCCGAGAGCTACTTCAGCTCCGCGCAGGAAAGCGCTTGTAGGCCCCGTAGAAATGCCCGGACCTATGCCAAAAACTCCGGAGCCTGAAATAA
>CAYUSE010000108.1:0-5409 GCA_964447095.1 uncultured Lachnospiraceae bacterium
AGGTGTTAGTGTTGGCTTCAGCGTAGGAGTTGCCGTAGGCTTTAGAGTAGGTGTTAGTGTTGGCTTCAGCGTAGGAGTTGCCGTAGGCTTTAGAGTAGGTGTTAGTGTTGGCTTCAGCGTAGGAGTTGCCGTAGGCTTTAGAGTAGGTGTTAGTGTTGGCTTCAGCGTAGGAGTTGCCGTAGGCTTTAGAGTAGGTGTTGATGTTGGCTTCAGCGTAGGAGTTGCCGTGGGTTTCGGAGTAGGTGATGGTGTTGGTTTCAGCGTAGGAGTTGCCGTAGGCTTCAGAGTAGGTGATGGTGTTGGTTTCAGCGTGGGAGTTGCCGTAGGCTTCAGAGTAGGTGATGGTGTTGGTTTCAGAGTAGGAGTTGCCGTGGGTTTCGGAGTAGGTGTCGCCAATAATTTACCGTATGGAATATCTACAGTAATAGTTGCGATACTACGGTTATCTGCGGCGTCATAAACATATATATGATTTTTATAATTTCCTTCTTCATTATTGTGGTCACTTGTATTAACTCTGAATGATATTTCTCCCTCTTCAGTAGAATCAAACCATTTTATATCATCCTGATCATCTTTTTCCGTCCAAACATAAAGCCTTGTACTTTTTAATTTAATATCGTCGTTTACGGTACAATGCAAGGTATAACCGCTTTTAGACAAATCAGTGACATGAACATTTTCTATTGTGGGCGGAGTATTATCCGGAATTTTAACATAATTGACATTAAATCGCCCGACTTCGCCGGCAAGCACTGTATTATCTCTTAACAATGCGCGTACAATTATTTCATTATTCCCCTCTTTTAAATATTCTTTTGGTATTGTAGCCGAAAAGCCCTCTTTGCCGTTTTTATAACCAGGAAAGGCATCTTTTACATCATTTCTGTCATACATTTCGCATTGGCGTATTACTTCACCATTTACGACATACGTAATAGCTGAAAAGGGACTTTCGTAAATTGCCCATCCATACATAGAAATATCCTCAGATGTAGTAAATGATGTTTCTGCAGGCTCCTCTATTTTTGCTCTGAATGGCAGCCATCCGAATTCGACATTTAATTTTGCCACTTCTGCGATTATTACAGTATTATTTAATGTTAATGCTCGAATTACAATTTCATTAGTTTTATCATAGTGCAAGCTTGATTTGGGAATAACACAATAAAAACCTTTACCTCCGTAGTTGTATCCGGGAAACGCCTTGGTAACATCCGATCTGTCGTCTAATACGCTTGGATAAATTTTTTCTCCGTTTACCGTGCATGTTACCGCTGTGATATCATGATCGCTTATCATCCAGCCGCAAATTTCAATATCATCATAAGCTGTAAAGCTTCTTTCAGTCGGAGCTTCAAGACAAACTCTTGTTCTGTTTGTGTCTGGTGGGTTTGGAATGGCGGGATTATCGCTTAATCTTAATAAAAATTCAGGATTTAATAAATCACGCCGTCTTTGGAAATTTCCTGAAACATAATCATACGTTTTGTTTGATGTATTACTTAATGAACCTGATGCAGTTCCTTTATATAACTCAAGGTGCAACATTGTACCGCCGCTTGAAGTATTTGCCTTTATTGCTCCAATTTGTTCTCCTTGTGAAATTCTGCTTCCAACTCGTAAAGAAGTGGATATTTCACCATATCTTAATACGCTTCCATCATCGTTTTGAACTCCTATGGCTTGTGTTCCTGCATAAAAATTGGGGCTACACTCTATTACAGTTCCTGAAGTCATAGCATATACAGGCGTACCGTTCCCGTTACGAACATAATAGTCAATAGCTGCATGCTTTCTTCCGTTTGAACGGCTTGCACCAAAGGCTCTTCCCGTGCCAGGAATGGACAAATAATTTACCCGTATTGGTTTTATCCAGTTTTCTAATGCATAGGTTTGAAATTCAGATAAATCAGAATTTGCTGACACAACATGCACAATTGAAAATATCATTAAAATACATAACAATATTTCTAAAAATCTTTTTCTCATTTTTCTACCTCCATATTTTAAATACAACATACGTTGTATTTTTAACGTAATTATACAACATTTGTTGTATTATGTCAATAATAATTACAATATCAAAGGAGTTTTTATTATGGCACATTATCAACGATTGAAAGATTTGCGAGAGGATAAAGATTTAACCCAAACTCAGCTTGTAGAGATACTTGGTATGCATAAAACCACTTATACGAATTATGAGCAGGGATACCGAGAAATTCCATTTTCACTTGTTATACGCCTTGCAAAACTTTATAATGTTACCATAGATTATATTGCGGGACTTACAGATACTCCGTCTCCGTTGAAAAACAGCAGGCATAAACAGAATGATAAATGAATTATTTCATATCATTGGGGCAAGCTAATCAAAAAGGGGTGATAAATTTGAATTTAGCCGAATTAAAGGAGGATTTTTACAAGCGGTTCAGCAGTTCCGACCAATTTCTGATATATTCCCGTATGGGTATGCCGTGCTCTCTTTTGGGAGATGTCGAAACAGAATATTGTCCGTCGCTTTCATGCTGCCTTTCAATGCGTGCTCAGGTTTACGGACGCAGGCTTAACGGCGATGCCATAAGGTTTCAGTCCTCGGCAAATAATGATTGTATTGTATTCCATCCGGGAGATGTGGTAAAAAAGGAATACCGTGATTTATTCAGTACGGTTGAAAAAATGTATAATTACGGCGTACGAGGCGCTGATTTATTTGCAGACTGCTCCGTTCCCAAGCGGCTTAATCCGGATCGTGTGATAAAGGCGGCTGTTTTTGATACGCTTTCAAGACTTTATGAAATTGTTTTGCCGACTGATTTATGTGATAAAAATGCAAAACAGTATGAGGCGATTTTGAGCGCGAAAAAGGGCTATGCTTATTTTAGAGGTCATAATATTCCTTTGCCTCTCACGGGCTATAAAATAATGATTGTTCAGGGTGATAAGCAGGATAAGTTCCCTCGCGCAAGGCATATTAAGAACGGGTTTTTAAGTTTAAAAAAGCTGTATCCGCATATAAATTCGCTGTCAGATGTGACAACAGAGCTTTTAGAAAGCTCAAAAAAAGCAGTGCATGACAAGGAAACGCTTAATCTGCTTCGTCATTTCGCGGACGAAAATGGGCGGATAAAGCGCGCGGCGGCAGGTCTTAAAAAATGTGACCTTGAACCGCTTTTCATAGAAATAAACATGTCGGAGCAGTCGCAGGAGAGGCTGTGTCAGCTTGAAAAACAGCATATTTTTATTGCGCGCATAGCATTGGATACCGATGGTGTATTGTGCGCAAGAGTGTGGAAAAACGGAATTTTTGCGATTGTGCGCGAGGAAAAAGTTGATTATGTAATTAGAAATATTAACTATGAATTTGAAAAAAAAGAAGGCTGTCAGCCGCATATATGCATAGCCGACACCTTCGGAGATTAAATATTTTCAGCATTTGCCCGCGCTCTTGCAGACTTCGGCAATAGGGCAAATATCGCATTTAGGCTTTCTTGCCGAGCATACCGCTCTACCGTGATATACGAATTGATGGCATAGCCTTAATTGATAATCGGGAGGAACAATCTTTTTTAAATCTGCTTCAATTTTTGCCGGTTCATCATTTGAGGTAAGACCTATGCGCTTTGCAAGGCGCATACAGTGCGTATCGACAACAACGGCAGGTTGACCGAAAATATCACCCAAAACAAGATTTGCGGTTTTTCTGCCTGTTCCGGCAAGCGTCAGCAAATCTTCCATTGTATCAGGAACATTTCCGCCGTAAACCTCAATAAGACGCTTACAGCATTCTATGATATTTTTTGCCTTGTTTCTGTAAAATCCCGCAGATTTAATATCCTCGCAAAGCTCGTCGTAATCGGCATTTGCAAAATCTTCAACAGAGGTGTATTTTTTAAACAGTTTTTCCGTCACGATATTTACACGGGCATCCGTGCATTGTGCCGAAAGCTGTGTCGCAATCAGCATTTCGACGGGTGTGGAATAATTAAGCGAGCATTTCACATTGGGATATGCTTTGTCAAGAAGAGGCCGAAGCGCCGCAATTCGTTCTTTTTTTGTCATATAAACCACCTAACCTTTATTTTAACACATCATATCATAAAATAATGTAAAAATCAATCCGTAAATTGCCGAAAGCCGTTCTTTTTTATGCGGTTTTTTCATAATAATGTAATTGCGGAGGTGGCGGTAATGAAAAACATTTTTGCTGTCGCGGCGGCTTATGCCGCGGCGCTTATCGGAGCAGGCTTTGCCTCGGGACAGGAAACGCTCAGCTTTTTTGTAAAATATGGAAAATCGGGGATTTTCGGTATAATGCTGTCTGCCGTGATATTTGGGATTTTTGCGGCTGCCGTTTTGTGCGGCTGTGTCATGACTCATTCCGAAAGCTACGGAGATTATTTGTCGCATTTTCTTGGTAATAAAATGAAGCGCGTTACAGAGGCGGTTACGTTTTTTTTCAGTATAGCGGTGTTTTGCGTTATGGCGTCCTGCTGCGGTGAAATGGGGAGTATGATTTTTGGGATAAAAAGATTTTGGGGCTCGCTTTTTCTGTGTTCTGTATGTGGTATAATTATGACGTTTAAAACAGACAGCGCGCTTAATATAAACGCCGCGCTCGGCGGCGCGCTTGTGATAGGAATAATTACATGCTGTCTTTATCTCCTGCGGTATAGAGAGCATCAGGCGTTTTCCGGCGGCGCGTCTATGATGATTTCTTCCGCCAGCTATTCAGGGTATAATTTACTGACGGCAGCGGCTGTACTTTGTCCGCTCTCAACGCGTCTGAAAACGCGGTCGGACGCGTATCTGGCGTCATTTTCGGGAGCGTTTGCACTGTTTGCAATTATGACGCTTATGTGGGGGCTTCTGGGGATATATTACGGTAAAATACCTCTTGGAGAAATCCCTGTTTTAACGCTTGCCATGCGAGAAAACCGCGCTATAGCGGCAGTATATTCCGTTATTTTATTTTTGGCGGTATTTTCTACGGCGCTTTCAAATGGAATAGGAGCGGTAAATATAATAGGGGAAAAAATGGGCAGAAAATATGCGGCGGCGCTTATTTGCGCGTCAGGCTTTCTTTGCAGTTCGGTTGGATTTTCCTCGCTTGTAAATAATCTTTACAGATTTTGCGGATATATAGGTATATTTTTTTGCATTTTGGTGATTTTTAAATATATAAACACAATTAAAACGGCAAAAAAAGAAGAAAAACGAAGTAAATAAAAGGAAACAGGGGATAAAATGCAAATAAATGGTTATAATCGCTTATAAATAAGGTTGAAAAAAGATATAAGCTTTGGTATCATATAGAGGTCGTTCAGTATCGATGGCTTTGTTAGGATCGGCGGGATGTAGCGCAGTTTGGTAGCGCATCTGGTTTGGGACCAGAGGGCCGCAGGT
>CAYUSE010000109.1:0-5403 GCA_964447095.1 uncultured Lachnospiraceae bacterium
CGAAGAATAATATGACAAGAGCCGAGGCGGCTTGCATGATTTATAATTATCTGACGAAGTAATATTTTAAAAAGAAAGCGTTGAAACCAACGCTTTCTTTTTTGTTTATCTTTTAAATTTTACCGCCAGGTCCTTATCCTCTTTGGATATGCGATTCGATTCGCGGATTTTCCGCACTGCCATATTTTGCGTGGCGTCGTTCAGGTCGTTATCTGCGAGAAACGCAAAGGTTTTGTCTCTGCACTTCGCCGCGGCGGTCGCGATAAGCCAGCCCTGCATCATTTCAATATAATAAAAATCGGAATTGACGGAGTTTACATACTTTAAAACAGCGTCAATATACTCGTCCGTCAGATAAAACTCTAAAAGACAGCCGAAGCCGTAGCGGACAATCCATGGATTTTCATTATATATAAAATACTCTATATCGCCGAAAAAATCTTCAAGATGCGTTTTAATCAGCTTAAATGAAACAATATCGCAGGTTTCCCAGCTCCTGATTTTCTCGGCATAAGATTTTATATAGCCCAGGAGCTTAGGATAATCGCATTTTATAAGCGTCATTACAAGCCCTTCAAGCATAATTTCTTCACGGTAATCGCCCTTTTTGCAGGCTAAAAAGCTCTCGTAACCGCCCTTATATATTTCCTTTGCGATTTGCCTTAAAATCGGAATACGTATTCCGTAGGATAAATCCTCTCCTGGCACAAGACTATCGGAAAATTTTTTGTATTTTTCATCGGCAAGCGATTTTAAGTATTCAGTTAATTCCTCGTAATCATCTTGCGTCCATAAATCTTTTATAAGCTCCATTTTACTCTTTTCCGTTCCAGCAATATGTACACAGCTTGCATTCGGGCAAGCCGATAGTTTCAATCATATCGTCAAGGCGGTGATAGCGGAGAGAAGTGAAATTCAGTTCCCTGCATATCTCGTCAAGCATTTCCTTGTAATTTTGACTTTCGGGATTTGCGTAATCCTCCAGGACCTCTTTTGATACGTTTTCGCCCTCACGCTTTTGTATAATACGCCTTGTTATTAAATCAAGCTCGGAATTTGAGCGCGAGAAATTCAGGTATTTACAGCCGAACAGCAGCGGCGGACACGCGGGGCGGATATGTACCTCGGTAGCTCCGCTGTTATACAGAAATTCGGTTGTTTCTCTAAGCTGTGTTCCGCGCACAATAGAGTCGTCAATCAGAAGCAGGCTCTTGTCGTGGATAAGCTCTTCAACGGGAATAAGCTTCATTTTCGCTATTAAATTTCTCTGCGTCTGTGTCGGCGGCATAAACGAGCGCGGCCACGTCGGAGTATATTTAATAAACGGTCTTGCAAAAGGTATTCCGGATTGATTTGCATAGCCTATCGCATGCGCCGTGCCCGAATCAGGGACGCCTGCCACCAAATCAGGCTGAACATTACCGTTTGCTCTGTCGCGCTCCGCAAGCTTCGCGCCGCAGCGGTAACGCATATTTTCGACATTTATGCCCTCATAGCACGAGGTCGGATAGCCGTAGTAAACCCACAAGAACGAGCATATTTTCATTTCATCTCTCGGCGGCGACACGGTTTCCACGCCGTCGGGCGTAATAAATGCAATTTCGCCTGCACCCAACTCGCGGTAATCGCTGTAGCCGAGATTTAAATATGCAAAGCTTTCAAAAGACGCGCAGTAGCCGTTATCGTTTTTGCCTAAAATTACAGGCGTTCTGCCCATTTTATCGCGCGCGGCATATATACCCTCGGGAGTAAGCACGAGCATTGTCATTGAGCCTTCTATGGTGTTTTGCGCGAGCTTAATTCCGTCAACAATATTGTTTTCCTGATTTATAATCGAAGCGACAAGCTCTGTTTGGTTGATATTGCCGCCGTTCATTTCAAGGAAGTGAGGATTGCCTTTTTCATAAGCCATTTTAAGAATTTCATCTACATTGTTAATCATTCCGACCGTTGTAATCGCGAAGTTGCCGAGATGTGAGCGGACAACGAGCGGCTGCGGGTCGTTGTCTGAAATACAGCCTATACCCGAATTACCCTTCATTTCGTTTATCTCGCGTTCAAATTTCGTGCGAAACGGCGCGTTTGAAATATTATGTATCGCGCGGCTGAAGCCGTCCTTTCCGTAAACCGCCATGCCCGCGCGCTTTGTGCCGAGATGCGAATGGTAATCAATACCGAAAAACAAGTCGAAAACACAGTCCTTTTTTGAAATTACTCCGAATATTCCTCCCATAAGCTTGTTCCTTTCTTTATTATGCTAAAGTGTGCAAATACTTGAAATACACATTTAATTTTATACTTTTTTACTGTATTTGTCAACAGAAAATTGGGAGGAAAACAGAGTATTTTTAATTTATTTTAGATTTACAAGCGTAATAACAATAAGGGCGATAATCAGCGCAGTTACGCCGTATTTTAGAAACCCCGTTTTTTTGCGCTTAGACCTTGGACATTCATTTTTTTCCAGCTTTTCTATATAATTGCTGACTATTTTTTCCGCGTCGGCAATTGCTTTTGATTCCAATCTCGGGTCATATTCCTTTAAAATTATTATCGCTTCGCTTACATAAGGCGAAACAAAATTATTAAAAATTACAACTTTTTTTGTATCGTTTTTCACTGCAAAACTCCTTAAAACATAGATATTTCCTATTATTTCCTTGATTTTTAATAAATATACGCTATCAAAAATAACAAAAAATATTCCACAAGATTACATAAAGTGGAATATTATGGAAGTAAGGCGCATATAATTAACAATATATGGAAAATATTTAGCAGTTTTTTACGAAAATGTAACATAAGATACAAAACTGTAATAAACTTGTAATATAAATATTGACATTGTAACCAAAATGTATTATACTAAAGAGTGAAAAAATGAAAGGGGTTAATTATGACTACTCAAGAACAGCAGAGGCAAGAACTTCTGCGTGACTTTCGGGAACGCAGAGAAAAGAAAAGACTTGCGAAGCAGCTTGCGAGGAAAAGAAGAAGGATAGCGGCTGCCGCAGTCTTGGTTGCGGTAAGTGTGACGACTACCGGCATAGTATATCATGTGTCGGCAAAGGAGATTAGCCTTACAGAGATAAATGATTTTGACGGGGTATATGAAACAAAAACAATAAAAACTCATACCTCAAGCGTTGACAAGCTTTTAGAGAGCGAGGGTATAAGCGTAAGTGAAGCGGACAGGCTTAATGTTGCACCGGACGCAGCGGTTAATGACAATGACGCAATTGTGCTTACCAGAGGAAAGAAAATAAAAATTAAAACAAATCAGGGTGAGCAGTTTGTAAACGTCACAAAAGCAGATGCGACGGACGCGCTTGTTGAAGCGGGATACATACCCGGAGAACGGGATGAAATCACTCAAAATGGTGATACGATAGAGCTTGTTGAGGTAAGCTATAGGGAGGAAACCCAGAAAGAGAGCATTCCTTTTGATACTGAATATATTGATGATTACGATTTGCCGGAGGGTGAAACAAAGGTTATATTTGAGGGCTATGAAGGAATTAAGGAAATAACAAGTCAGGTAATTTACCGCGACGGCGTGGAATTTTACCGCGAGGTAATAGGCGAAGACATAACAGCTGAGCCGGGAAATAAGGTTATCGCAAAGGGAGCTGCAAAACCGTCTACGCCCGAGCCGGCAAAGCCTGTATTTAAGGCAAGCGCAAAATCGTCATCGTCCGACAGCACGACCGGCACGATAAACGGCAGGCGATATAAAAAGAAAATCAACATGACCGCAACGGCGTATTCAACAGCGCCGTCCGAAAACGGCGGATACAGTGTTTCGGCAATGGGCAGTCCGCTGGATTACGGAATTGTCGCGGTAGACCCGAGTGTTGTGCCTCTTGGTTCAACGGTGTATGTTACAAGCGCGGACGGTTCATGGACGTATGGCGTTGCAAGCGCGGAGGATACCGGCGGCGCAATAAAGGGAAATACGATAGATTTATGCTACAGCGATAAAACAAGCTGGATGAGCGGTTTCGGCAGACGGAGCTGTGTAGTATATATTTTAGAATAAAAACAAAGAGGGTATTGCAAAAAATGCAATACCCTTTTATTATTTTTTACTGTATAATTTCAAGTGTTTCCGCCTTACCGTATTTTGTGAAGGTAGTGGTGTTTTTATCTTTTTTAACCTCCCAGCCTTCGCAGTCTGTTGAAGCTGACCCTTCTACCTTGACCTGCATCATACCGCCTTCAAGAAATTCAATAGTCGCCTTATTAGACTCCTTTTCAATATTCGCAGGAATATTCACACTGATAATATGAAGAGAATACGGTTGACCGCCGATTGTGATTGTAGCGGGTCGGTCAAGCGAAACATAAAATGCTTTATCCTGCTCGTACCAGACATTTGCGTCAGCTTTGAAGCTGTCAACATAAGTGCCGTCGGAGAACACTACTTTTACGCCGACTGATTTTTGATAATTTTCATCATACAAAAGGGGTTTTATAAACGACGCCTCCTTGGCATGAATTTTCAGTTCGCCGTATTCCCATTTGGCATCAACGTGAGTGTTATACGCGGCGGCAACGGCTTTCGCCATCTGGTCTTCGCCTACAAAACAGTATTCATAAGTTTCTACGAATTTATTGACCTTTTTCATCTGCTCTTCCTGCTCCATAGGGTCATCATAAATATAATCGCAGTGGTCATAAAGCAGAACAGGTACTTCATATTTTGCGCTTAAAAATGCGTAGGCGCTGTTGCCGTAAGGTATATTTGACGGCTGAAGCATAAGCAGACCATCTTTAACGCTGCTGATTAAATAAAACGGAATATTTATCGAATTTTCCGCGCTGACCTGAGGAACGGCTTGGCTGTTGGGTGTTTGCGAACCGCTGTTCCAATAAATACCTGAAGTTAGCTCGTTTAGGTATGTTCCGTTGTAGCCTGACATATTATCAAAATTCAAGTCATAACCGACCTTTGACGTGAACCATGTATGCTGGTTTGCGCCTACGCCTGTCCATTGCAGTTCGTATTTTTCAAAAGCTTCCTTTTGCATGCTGAGCTCATATTGCTCGTGTTTTGGATCGGCGTATTCATGCGTCATAATATGCGCGCCTATATAAATATTGTTTTCCTTGCAGTATTCTATCTGTTCTTTAAGCTCCTGCTCACAGGGGAAATATTCGCTGTCAATCGGTACAGCCATTCCGTATTCAAGCTGACCGCAGACAAGGTCGGGATATTTATCGTCATTTATATCATAAAATCTTGGAACGCAGTTATTGCCGAATTTTAAGTGATGGTTATTTTTATAATTCAGCTCGTTTCCGTCAATATAGCCGTCAAAATAATAACTGTCTGTTCCATAAGGCGAATATTTTGCAATGTAGCCCTCGAAGGTTCCCGCATAAAGCTCCGCAACTCCGTCC
>CAYUSE010000110.1:0-5336 GCA_964447095.1 uncultured Lachnospiraceae bacterium
TTCCGGTGCCAAAGGTATCGACCATAACGGAAACAGGTCTTGCCACTCCGATAGCGTAGGCAAGCTGTACCTCGCATTTGTCGGCAAGTCCGGCGGCCACAACATTTTTTGCCACCCATCTGGCCGCATAAGCCGCGCTTCTGTCAACCTTCGTCGGGTCTTTGCCTGAGAAGGCTCCGCCGCCGTGACGAGCGTATCCTCCATAAGTGTCAACAATTATTTTTCTGCCCGTAAGTCCGCTGTCTCCGTTCGGACCGCCGATAACAAATCTGCCTGTTGGGTTAATGAAAAATTTTGTGTTTTCATCAATCAATTCTGCAGGGATAGTCGGTAAAATAACCTCGCGTTTTATATCCTCACGAAGCTTTGCAATATCCACCTCCGGTGAATGCTGGCTTGATACAACAACGGTGTCAATTCTTACGGGAACATCATCGTCATATTCAACAGTGACCTGTGTTTTGCCGTCGGGACGGAGATAGTCAAGCGTTCCGTTCTTTCTTACCTCTGTTAATTTTTTTGCCATTTTATGCGCAAGCGAAATGGGCATCGGCATAAGCTCGGGAGTTTCATCGCACGCGTATCCGAACATCATTCCCTGATCTCCCGCTCCTGTTGAGTTTTCATCATCGATTCCGCCCTCTTCGCGGTTTTCGTAGCCGGAATTTACGCCCTGTGCAATATCGGGCGACTGCTCGTCAATTGCCGTAACAACGGCGCAGGTAGTGCCGTCAAAGCCATATTTGGCACGGTCATATCCGATTTCGCATACAACCTCGCGCGTAAGCTTCGGGAAATCGACATAGCAGGTGGTCGTGATTTCACCCATGATTGATATTATGCCTGTCGTGCAGGTTGTTTCACAGGCAACGCGCGCCATTGGGTCGCGCTTTATGATTTCATCCAAAACAGCGTCGGAAATTATATCGCATATTTTATCGGGGTGTCCCTCCGTTACGGATTCCGAAGTAAATAATCTTTTGCTCATTTTACATTTCTCCTTAATGTTGATTATTGATATTTTACTACAAATACACCAAAAAGTCAATCATATTAAAGCTGACGGAATACTCCGACAACCTTGCCTATAATAGAAAGCTCCTCAACAATAATCGGTTCCATGTAATCATTTTCGGGCTGTAATCTGAAATGTCCTTTTTCCTTATAAAAAGTTTTGACTGTTGCTTCATCTCCGTTTACGAGCGCGACAACAATATCTCCGTTTTGCGCTGTCGGCTGTTCCTCGACGATGATATAGTCGCCGTCAAGAATAGCAGCGTTAATCATGGATTCGCCCTGAACCTTCAGCATAAACAGATTTTTGTTCTTTGCAAAATGCATTGGCAAAGGAAAGGTTTCGGTATTATCCTGAATTGCCGTTATCGGCATTCCCGCCGTAACCTTGCCGTACATAGGAACTTCAAGATACCTGTCATCAAGCTCGCTCGGAATACGCTTTATAACAGCGTTTCCTTCAGGAGCATAATTTACAAGACGCATTGAACGGTTTTTTGAGCTTTCTTTCTCAATATATCCCATGGTTTCAAGCTTTTTAAGGCGAGCATGAACCGTAGCGGTTGAAGTAAGACCTACAGCATCGCATATTTCCCTTACTGTCGGCGGATAGCCGTGAAGCTCCGTCTGTTCATAAATAAAATCCATAATCTGATAATCTTTTTCGCTGAGTTTTGGCATGGTTTTATCCCTCCGAAATTATTCTTAAGTTTAGTATATCATACCCGAACAAAAAAGTCAAACAAATGTTTTGTATTTTTTGAAATACTTAACAAATAATTGACAAAGCATGAAAAGAATGGTATTATATAACTAAATAAAACAGTATCGGAGGATAAGATGATAACAGGAAAACAACGCGCATATTTGAGGAAGCTTTCACACGGACTTGAGCCGATATTTCAGATAGGCAAGGATGGAATTACGGACGCGCTTTTAAAGGGACTTGACGAGGCGCTCACAAAGCGTGAAATAATAAAAGTGCATATTCTTGAAACCGCGCTTCTTGAAACTCGCACCGCGTGTGATGAAACGGCAGAAAAGCTAAGCGCCGAGCCTGTTCAGGCTATTGGTAATAAATTTGTGATTTACCGCAAATCCGACGAGGAAAAATACAGAAAAATCGAGCTGCCGAAAAGATGAAAACAGGAATAATGGGCGGTACGTTTAATCCTGTTCATAACGCGCATTTGCTCATAGCGGAAAATGCGCTGGAGCAGTATAAGCTTGACCGCATAATATTTATAACAAGCGGTAATCCTCCGCATAAAATCGATTTTCTTGACGCGGCGGAGCGTTTTCGTATGACGCGCCTTGCAATTCAAAGCAATGATAAATTCATTGATGATGATTTTGAAATAAACCGCGCGGAAAAGTCGTACACGGTAAACACGCTTGAGTATTTAAAAGCAAAATATCCGCAGGACGAGCTGTTTTTTATAATCGGCGAGGATTCGCTTTGCGACTTGCCTTTGTGGAGAGAACCCGAACGCATACTTTCGATGGCAAGTATTTTGGCTTTTCCGAGAAAATCAATGGAAACGCTTGACAAAACGATTGAAATAATGCGTGGAAAATACGGAAATAATATATTCATTATAGACGCTCCGATTTTTGAAATTTCGTCAACCGATATACGGCGCAGGATAAAGGACAAACGGACGGTGCGGTATATGGTGCCCGACAGCGTAATTCAATATATTGAGGAGAACGGATTTTATGTATGAGGAAATAAAAGAGACTCTGAAAAAAACGCTTTCAAACAGACGATATACCCATAGCCTTGGCGTAGCGGACGAAGCAAGACGGCTTGCGTCTCTTTACGGGGCGGATGAGGATAAAGCGTATCTTGCGGGGCTTTTGCACGATTGTGCGAAAGAGACGAACGAGCCGGTAAAAAGGTGTCGGGACTTGGGCGTAGAGCTTGACGATATAATGAAGATTAACAAAGGCTTGATACACGGACCGCTCGGAGCGGAAATTGCAAGACTTGACTTTAGAATTAACGACGAAGAAATCCTTGGCGCAATCAGGTGGCACACGGTAGGTAAGACCGGCATGACGTTATTGGAAAAGATAATATATATAGCGGACATGACGGAAGAAAACCGTGATTTTGACGGCGTAGAGGAGCTTCGGAAGGCTGTAAGCTCCGACTTGGACGCGGCGATTTTATTGAGTATTACGCAGCATTTGAAGGTTCTTGAAAAAAGAGGAGCAGCAATACATCCAAACACGATTTTACTTAGGAACGATTTGATTTTAAATAAAGGAGAGAAACTGAATGAACACTAAGGTGGAAATTGTAAAAAAAGCGCTTGAAGATAAAAAAGCAACCAATATTGAGATTTTAGACGTAGCCGAGCAGACCTCGCTTGGTGATTATTTCGTAATCGCCTCGTGCCAGTCAGCAGTTCAGGTAAGAGCCTGTGTTGACGAGGTTGAGGAAAAGATGGAGGAAGCCGGCTTTACAGTAAACCATAAAGAGGGCTATCGTGGCGGAGGCTGGATTTTAATGGACTACGGTGATGTTATAGTTCACGTTATGCAGCAGGAAATGCGAGAGTTTTATGCAATTGAGCGGCTGTGGGACGATGCAGGCGAGATTGCTGATGAAGAAAACTAAATTATAAGGAGCAAATATACCAATGGAAAATTATAATTTTAAAGCCATAGAAAAGAAATGGCAGGACAAATGGGAAGAAGCAGGGGCATTTCATGCCGTAAACGGCAGCGACAAGCCCAAATATTTTGCTATGATTGAGTTTCCGTATCCTTCGGGCGCGGGACTTCATGTGGGACACCCCAGAAGCTATACTGCGCTTGATATAATAGCGCGCAAACGCCGCATGGAGGGTTACAATGTGCTTTATCCGATAGGCTACGACGCGTTCGGATTGCCCACGGAAAACTTTGCAATAAAGAATAAAATTCACCCGAAAATAGTAACGGAGCAAAATATTGCTAACTTTACAAGACAGCTTAAAATGCTTGGTTTTTCATTTGATTGGTCAAGAGAAGTAAACACGACTGACCCGAATTATTATAAATGGACGCAGTGGATTTTCTTACAGCTGTTTAAGCACGGACTTGCATATAAGCAGGAGATGCCGATAAATTGGTGTACCGGCTGCAAGGTAGGACTTTCAAATGAAGAAGTCGTAAACGGCGTATGCGAGAGGTGCGGCAGTGAGGTTGTGCAGAAGCGCAAGAGCCAGTGGATGCTTAAAATCACCGAATACGCGCAAAGACTTATCGATGACCTTGACGATGTGAATTATCTTGAAAAAATCAAGACACAGCAGAAAAATTGGATAGGACGCTCGGAGGGCGCGGAGGTTAAGTTTAAGCTTTCAACGGGCGACGAGATGATTGTTTACACAACACGTGCGGATACGCTTTTCGGCGCGACTTATACGGTTATGTCACCCGAGCATGAGCTTATTGAGAAAATGAAAGACCAAATTACAAATTATGACGAGGTCTTGAAATACAAAGCCGAGGCGGCGAAAAAGTCGGAATTTGAGCGTACAGAGCTTGCAAAGGACAAGACAGGTGTTAAATTGGAGGGGATTTATGCAATAAATCCTGCAAATGGCGCAAAGCTTCCCGTATTCATTTCCGATTATGTTCTTGTGACGTATGGAACGGGCGCGATTATGGCAGTGCCGGCGCATGACAGCCGTGACTGGGATTTTGCGAAAAAGTTTAATCTGCCTATTATTGAGGTTGTATCCGGCGGCAAGAATGTTCAGGAGGAAGCGTACACTGATGTCTATAAAGGCAATATGGTAAATTCCGAGTTTTTGAACGGTCTGCCTGTTAAGGAAGCAATTCCGACAATGATAGACTGGCTTGAAAAGCAAGGACTTGGCAAACGAAAGGTTAATTTCAAGCTCCGCGACTGGGTATTCTCACGTCAGCGTTATTGGGGTGAGCCAATTCCGCTGGTACACTGCGATAAGTGCGGCTGGGTGGCGATACCTGAAAGCGAGCTTCCGCTTGAATTGCCTGAAATAGATACATTTGAACCGGGCGAAAACGGCGAATCTCCGCTTGCGAAGGCTTATGATTGGATTGAAACAACGTGTCCGCACTGCGGAGGCAAAGCTCAGCGTGAAACAGATACAATGCCGCAGTGGGCAGGCTCAAGCTGGTATTTCCTGAGATACATGGATCCGCATAATAATGACGCTTTGGCTTCAAAGGAAGCGCTTGAATATTGGTCGCCGGTTGATTGGTACAACGGCGGTATGGAGCATACAACGCTTCATCTTCTGTATTCGCGTTTCTGGCATAAATTCCTTTATGATATTGGAGTA
>CAYUSE010000111.1:0-5311 GCA_964447095.1 uncultured Lachnospiraceae bacterium
GAAAACACAAAGAAAGGCTTTTTAAAAATGCTGGAAAATTTAAATGATATGCAGCGCGAAGCTGTTATGACAACTGAGGGACCGCTTCTCGTACTTGCCGGCGCGGGCAGCGGAAAGACAACAGTGCTTGCAAACAGAGTAGCATACATAATTGAACATAACCATGTTTCGCCATACAATATTCTGGCGATTACATTTACAAACAAAGCAGCAAATGAAATGAAGGAAAGAATTTCCTCAATTTTAGGCGGTACTGCCCGCGACATGTGGATTGGCACGTTCCATTCGGTATGCGTGAAAATTCTTCGTTCAACGATTGATTTATTGGGCTACAGCCGTGACTTTATTATTTACGATTCCGCGGATACCAAAACTGTTATAAAGGAATGTTTGAAAGAACTTAATCTTGACGAAAAGGTATTTCCTTCAAGAAATATTCTTTCTATTATAAGTAATGCGAAAAATGATATGCTCGACCCTGCGACTTTTAAAAACGTCTACCGAAATGATTATCGCATGGCAATTATAGCTAAAGTTTACAAGCTTTACCAATCAAAGCTAAAAAAGAATAACGCCGTTGATTTTGACGATATTATTTTAAACACCGTAAAAATACTAAGCGGCAATATGGATATTTTAATGAAGTACCAATCAAAATTCCAATACATACTTGTTGACGAATATCAGGATACCAACAACGTGCAATACACGCTTGTAAGTCTTCTGTCACAGGGCTACGAAAATATATGTGTTGTCGGCGACGATGACCAGAGTATCTATAAATTCCGAGGGGCGAATGTAGGAAATATTTTAAGCTTTGAAAACGATTTTGCAGACGCAAAAAAAATTAAGCTTGAGCAAAATTACCGCTCAACACAGACAATTCTTGATACTGCCAACGCCGTAATATCACATAACAAAAACAGAATGGAAAAAACGCTTTGGACGGCGAATGAAAACGGCGATAAAATACAGGTATTTACTGCTATGAATGAATATGACGAGGGCAGATTTATTGCGTCTGAAATAAAAAAGCGGTATAATGAAAGCGGTACGTTTGCCGACTGCGCAATCCTTTACCGAACTAACGCTCAGTCGCGTGTAATAGAAGAAATGCTCATGCGCGAGGCTATCCCCTATCGCGTTCTTGCAGGTCTGCGATTTTACGACCGAAAGGAAATAAAGGACATTACAGCATATCTGCGTGTGATTTTAAATACGTCTGATGATGTAAGCTTAAAGAGAATTATAAACGAGCCGAAGCGCAAAATCGGTGCTGCAACGGTTGAAAAAGCGCAAGCTCTCGCAATCGCAAATGATTGCAGCGTATTTGATATTATAAGCGAAGCGGACAGCTATCCCGAGCTTAAATCTGCCGCAAAAAAGCTTATGGAGTTTGTGTCGCTCATGAACTCGCTTATAAAATTAAAGGACGCCGTACCACTTAATGAGCTTGTTTCCCGAGTGATGAACGATACGGGATATATGGCTATGCTTATGGTTGAAAACCCTGTTGAAAATCAGACCAGAATTGACAACTTAAACGAATTTATGTCAGTTGTTACAGAATACGAGCAAAATCCGGAATTTGAAAATACTTTAAGCGGATTTTTAGAAAACATTTCTCTTATATCCGATATTGATGCTTATGATGAGGATCAGGATGCGGCGGTTATGATGACAATTCACAGCGCAAAAGGTCTTGAATTTCCTGTTGTTTTTATCGCCGGAATGGAGGAGGGCTTATTCCCCGGAATGAGGTCTATGGAGAGCGAAGAGGATATAGAGGAAGAACGGCGTCTTTGCTATGTTGCAATAACTCGCGCCAAGGAGCTTTTGTACATGACGAAAACGCAGTCACGCACAATTTACGGCAGAACAGCTCCTGCTCAGCCATCAAGATTTTTAAAAGAAATCCCTCTTGATTTTACAGAGGACAGGTCAAATATTGTATCGCGTGCCGAAACCTTCGGGCGCAAACTTGGAATTGAAGTAAATCACTTTCCCGCAAGCCGAGAAAAGTACACAAAGCCCTTAAATGATATGCCCGAAGTTGATGCGTCAGATTTTCAGGCAGGAGATATAGTCGAACACAGAAAATTCGGACGCGGCACGGTTATAAGCGCAAAGCAGTTTGGCAGGGATGCGATACTTGAAATTGAATTTGACTCAATTGGTCATAAGCAGCTTATGGCGGCATTTGCGAAGGTTAAGAAAATTTAAGGGGATCAAAATATTTCCTTATATTAAAAAAGAGTTCTTGTTATACAAGAACTCTTTTTCTTCTTATATCGGATTTACAACCGACAACGCGGCTTGTTCTTTTCTAAAATGCCCATTAAATCGTTTTTGCGTATCCTCAAATGTCACTGTTTTATAGACATCATAGTAATTGAAATAATCAATATCCATAAATTCCATACGTATAAATGACGAGGCATAGTCCTCAACATCGTTCTGCGAACGTATATATTCGCCCCAGACGACTTTTTTTGTTCTCTCAAAATCCTCTTTGTTAAGACCTTCCCTGCGTACACGCTCAATCTCTTTCAATATCTTTTCGTACACAAGCCTTGGGTCTTTTGATTCGCCCTCAATTGCAGAAAAGGCATAATCGGGCTGCATAGTGTATTCAGCGCCGAATTTTGCATTTATAAGCCCCTCATTATACAAGTCCTGATACAGCCTTGAACTCTTTCCAAAAAGCATTGTAAGCAAAATATTCATTTCAATATACTTTTTAAGAAGCTTTTCGCCGCCGTAACCCGTATCAGTATCTTTAAATCCTGCCATAAACAGAGGCATTGCAACGCTCAGGTTTTGCTCAAAGTACGGCTTGGCTATCGTGTCCTTTTCATCAGGATATATCTTTTCAATTTCCTTTGAAAACGGCTCGTTTTTCTTAATTCCCTTTTCAATTATATCCGCAATCTTCATGGCGTCAACATTTCCTGCAACGACAATAGCCATGTTTGACAGATTATAGAATGTATTATAGCATTTATAAAGATAATCAGGTGTTATGTGGCTTATACTTTCTACGGTTCCTGCAATATCCTTTTTAACAGGATGCTCATTATAAAGACATGACAAAAAATTAAAGAACACTCGCCAATTTCCGTTATCATCATACATCCTTATTTCCTGTCCTATTATACCCTGCTCCTTTTGCACGCTTTCCTCGGTAAAATACGGACTTTGCACATAGTCCATAAGAGTTTCTATGTTCTCCTCAATATGCTCGGTCGCTTCAAACAGATATGCTGTTATATTAAACGATGTAAACGCATTGGCATTTCCGCCGTGTTTTGCAAATTTATCAAACACATTGCTGCCGTCAGGCTGGTCGAACAGTTTATGTTCCAGGTAATGCGCTATTCCGTCAGGTACTTCCGTTACGTCCTTTTCTCCCGGCACGATAAATTTTGAGTCATTAGAACCATAACGAGTTCCGAAAATAGCATAGCTTTTGCTGTAGTCCTTTTTGGGAATAATATATATTTTAAGTCCGGAGGAATGTGTAGTATAATACATTTCTTCACCGGTTATATCGCTTTTCTGATATTTTAAGTCCATTTAATTTTCCTCCTTTCCCGCAAGAAAATAAACAGTGTCAAGCTCAACTTTTTTTGCCGCGTTTACAATATCATCTATTTTAAGCTTTGATATTTTTTCCTTTAACACGTCAATGTCATAATCAGAATTTGTAAGCTGTTTTGAAAGATAGAAAAGTTGCATTTTTCTCTGATCGTCCTTATACGCTTCCAATTCATTCTGAAGAGCCTTTACACTCGATACAAATTCAAACTCCGATATTTCGCCGTTTTTAATCATTTCAAGCTGCGCCAATATTTCATTGTATGCTTTTTCAAAATTCTTAAATTCAATTCCGGCGTTTACATACATTATGCCCTTGTATTTAACAATTGTGCTTGAAGCGTAATAGCAAAGGCTCAGTTTTTCGCGGACATTATTAAAAAGCTTTGAATGCGCTCCCCCTCCGAATACGCTGTTCATAAGCATCAATGCCGGATATTCCTCGCTGTCGGGAGATATATTTGTTCTGAAGCCAATGGAAAGCTTACCCTGAGCGACCTCCATGTGTTCTGTTATATTTTTCACTTCTCCGCTTCGTTTAAATATTGCCGACTTTGCCGTTTTGGCATCTGTAAACGCAATATTCAAAATCTTCTTTTTTATTTCATCACCTGCCGCTTTAAAATTGCAGTCACCGCAAATATATATATCAATTACGGAAGAGGCTATAATGTTGTCATAATGAAGTTTCAAATCATCCGCCGTTATTTCATCTATTCCTTCCACCGTACCAAGCGTTGACAATGCAAAGCTGTCGCCCTTGCACATTTCTTCCCCGCAGCGGTGCATAGCATATATTGTTTTGTTGTTAAGCTCCGCCATAATTCTGTCTTTGGCGTTTTTCTTTTCCTGATTTATAATTTCCTCAGTAAATGAAACTGGCTCAAAAATCACAGAAAGTATCAGCTTTAAAAGTCCAGAAACAAGCTGCTCGTTATCCGGTGCATACTTATCGGAAATGGTTTCTCCGACAAAGCTCATTACGTGGTCATCTCCCAATTTCATGGTGTAACCGCTAAGACTTGCTCCATATAGATTTTCGAGATATTTTGATATTTCCGCGCTATTTTGACAAATCTCACAGCCGCGTTTTAAAACATACGGCAATATCGCATTTTTTGATACCTCTTTTTCGCTTAAATTTCTGTGAATATATGCGCTCACCGTTGTAGTTTTTAGTTTTGTCATCGGAATATAACACAGTCTTATGTTTTGATTTATGTTAATATTTTCCATTTTATCATTCCTTTCTATTTGGTATTTTACTCCTTTTTCATACGTATGTCAACCCATAAAGCTTTCTATATCAGCAAGCGATAAGTCCTTTTGAAGCGCCATATTTATCCCGTTTGCGACGGCTTTCGCCATTCGGTCAATCACCGCATCAATATCCTTTGTCGTTACCATCAGCGGCGCGATTTCTTCAGGAATTTCTACCTTTGATATAGTAGCGGCGTCAATCACCGTCGGAACGCCTATTGCGATTACCTTTACTCCGAGCGTTTCTTCATTTAAGCCTTCCCTGTTGTTTCCTACTCCGGCACCCGGCTGTATGCCGGTGTCCGCTATCTGGATTGTTGTATTTACGCGCCGTATATCTGCCGCTGCAAGCGCTTCGGCGTCTATTATTAAATCGGGCTTTATTCTTGACACAATTCCTATTATGATTTCAAGCGTTTCTATGCCTGTCGTTCCCAAAACTCCGGGCGCCACG
>CAYUSE010000112.1:0-2984 GCA_964447095.1 uncultured Lachnospiraceae bacterium
ATTTTGCAATAGTTTTATGTCTTTTTTTTGAAAAAAATTCACTTTTTTTCATTTTCACAGGAAATCGGCGTAATTTATGATAATTTTTTATATATTTTTATTGAAAAATTTAGCAGAATATTGTATAATGTTATTACTAATGCGGAAAGTATAAAAAAAATGCAGGAAAGCGGATTTACAATACCATTAACCAAAATTATAGAAGAATTTGAACTTGAAAAAATTTATGAGCCGAAGGATATTGATTCTGTGCTGATTGCGACAGCCGATATAAACAGGCCGGGGCTTCAGATGATTGGTTTTTTTGATTATTTCGACCAGCAGAGAATACAAATTATGGGGAAGGTGGAATTTACTTATCTTGAACAGTTCAATTCAGATGAACGCTCGGTTCGTCTTGAAAAATTTTTTAGTCAAAAATTTCCTGCGCTTGTAATCACGCGCGGAATACAGATTTTTACCGAAATGATTGAACTTGCGGAAAAATATAATATACCTATTTTAAGAACGGAAAGCTCAACCTCGTCGTTTATGAGCGCAATTATAAGCTATTTGAATGTTCAGATTGCTCCCAGACGCACCCGTCACGGCGTTCTTGTCGAGGTTTACGGCGAAGGAATACTTATTCTCGGCGAAAGCGGCGTCGGAAAGAGCGAGGCGGCGATTGAGCTTGTAAAGCGCGGTCACAGACTTGTCGCGGACGATGCGGTGGAAATTAAGCGCGTATCTGATAAAACGCTTGTCGGCTCATCGCCTGAAATTATCCGTCACTTTGTAGAGCTTCGCGGCATAGGAATTATCGACATAAAGGAAATATTCGGTATAGGCGCGGTAAAGGATACGGAAAACATCAATATGATTATACATTTAGAGCCGTGGGAGGACGGAAAACAGTATGACCGCCTCGGCATGGTTGATGAATATACAAATATTATGGGTATAAATATACCGTCCCTTACAATCCCTGTAAAGCTCGGACGTAATCTTGCCGTTATTATAGAGGTTGCGGCAATGAATAACCGCCAGAAGCGTATGGGCTATAACGCGGCGGTAGAGCTTAATAACAGATTGATGCACCAGATGGAGGAGCAGCTTAAATTGCAGTAAAACATCGGAGAGGAGATTTTTAATGCTCAGGGGGCTATGCAAAATATCGGAAAACGTGGTTTTTGATGAAGAAATGAAGAAACATACAACATTTAAAATCGGCGGAAAATCCGATGCGTTTATAAAGGTAAAATCCGTTGATGAAATACAAAAAGTCCTTGATTTTTGTAAGAATAACGGTGTTGAGTGCTTTATCATGGGCAACGGTTCAAATCTGCTTGTAGGAGATAACGGTATTCGCGGCGTTGTAATGCAGATTGATATGACGGACTGCGAAATTGACGGTGAAAAAGTAACGGCGCAATCGGGAATTTTAATGTCGAGCCTTGCAAAAAGGATTTTGGCGGCAGAGATGACGGGCTTTGAGTTCGCTTCGGGAATACCCGGTACGCTCGGCGGCGGAATTTTTATGAATGCAGGCGCGTACGGCGGTGAATTAAAGGACATAATAGAAGAAGTGACTTATATTGACGAGGACAATAAAATCAAAACGGCAAAACAGCCTGAGCTTAATTTTGGATACCGTCACAGTATGTTTTCGGATAGGAATTGCGTGATTTTATCGTGTGTTATGAATTTATCAAAAGGAAATTATGAAGAAATCAAAGCGAAAATGGCTGATTTCACTCAGAGAAGAAATGAAAAACAGCCTGTAAATATGCCGTCGGCAGGAAGCACATTTAAGCGTCCGCAAGGGTATTTTGCAGGAAAGCTTATACAGGACGCGGGGCTTATGGGTTATTCCATAGGAGGCGCACAGGTAAGCGAAAAGCATGCGGGCTTTGTCGTAAATAAGGGCGGAGCAACAGCGTCAGATGTAATGAAGCTTATAGAACATATTCAAAAAACAGTAAAAGAAAAATTTGACGTTACATTGGAGCCTGAAATAAGGCTTATAGGAGAAAGAGAATAGGAAGGACAAAACAATGCAATTTACAATCGTGACAGGAATGTCGGGTTCGGGAAAAACAAGAGTTATACGGTATTTGGAGGATATGGGGTATTTCTGCATAGACAATATGCCGCCTGTTCTTATACCTAAATTTTCTGAAATGCTCACATCCGTAAACGGAAAATTCAACAATGTCGCGCTTGTTATTGATATACGTGTCGGAGAGATGATAAACGAGCTTTTGTATCAGGTCAATAAGCTGAAAGAAAACGGCTATGACTGTAAGCTGTTATATCTTGACGCAGATGATGAAACGCTTGTGAAGCGGTATAAAGAAACGCGCAGACAGCATCCGCTGGAGGAGCAGTCAGGCGGACTTTTGGCGGCGATTAAACAGGAAAGAGAGATGCTTAAAAAGCTTTACAACGCCGCCGATAATGTGATTGACACTTCGGAATATACAAATCAAAAGCTTATAGCAAAGCTGAAGGAAATTTACGCGGGAGATTTGGGTCACAAGCTTGTAATAAATGTGATGGCGTTCGGCTTCAAATACGGCATGCCGCTTGACGCCGATCTTGTTTTTGATGTGCGCTGTTTTCCAAATCCTTTTTATATCGACGAACTCAAGAAAAAGACAGGTAATGATAAGGAGGTTCAGGACTATGTTCTGAGCTTTCCGTCTGCCAGAACCTTTCTTGAAAAATTGAAGGATATGATGAAATTTATGGTTCCCTTGTATATTGAAGAGGGAAAGGTTTCGCTTACAATCGCAATCGGATGCACAGGCGGAAAGCACAGAAGCATTACAATGGCAAATAAATTGGCGGAATGCCTGAAACAAGAGGATTATGAAGTGAATGTGCTGTACCGCGACATGGGCAGAGAATAGCCGGTTGGCTAAAATTGCTCATAGAAAGAGCCGGCTGAACGATTTCATTTCGGACTTGATTGAGTGAAATCAGAAAGGAATTATAATATGAAA
>CAYUSE010000112.1:2994-5183 GCA_964447095.1 uncultured Lachnospiraceae bacterium
CAATAGGCGGAGGCTCGGGGCTTTCGACTATGCTTAAGGGCTTGAAATTACATACGTCAGATATTACAGCTATAGTTACTGTTGCCGATGACGGAGGCTCGTCAGGTGTTTTGCGTAATGATTTAGGCATGCTGCCGCCGGGTGATGTCAGAAATTGCGTCAGCGCGCTTGCCGATGTTGACCCTTTGCTGGGAGAGCTTTTAAATTTTCGGTTTAAAGAGGGAACTCTTGCGGGGCATAGTCTCGGAAATTTGATGCTTGCCGCGCTTAATGAAATGTCGTCAAGCTTTGACGAGGCGGTTAAAAAATTTAGCCGTATTACAAGTATTGTCGGAACAATTTATCCCGTGACAAATGAAAATATAAAGCTCAGCGCGGTTTTGAAAAACGGAGAAATAATACACGGCGAGTCAAATATAGGTATTCATCGTGAAGATAACGGAATTGACCGCGTATTCTTGACACCTGAAAAACCAAAAGCCGTAAGCGGCGTTATATCGGCAATAAAAAAGGCTGATATAATAGTTTTGGGACCGGGAAGTCTTTATACAAGTATTATTCCGAATTTGCTTGTGGATGGTGTTACCGAAGCGATTAAAAAGAGCAGGGCAGTTAAAATTTATGTATGCAATATAATGAGCCAGGCGGGCGAAACGGAAGGCTATACCGTAAGCCGTCATCTTGAGGCTATTGAAAAGCACTCCTACAGGGGAATTGCCGATATTGTAATTGTAAACAATGCGCAAATTCCTGAAAGTGTTAAAATGAGGTATGCCGAAGAATATGCACATACAATTCCTGTAGACACGGATAAAATTATGGATCGCTGTTCTGTCTTGCAGGGTAATCTGCTGCTTATTAAAAACGGGAAAATCCGTCATAATTTCAGCCGTTTATCAAGAACAATCATGCAGGCGGCAAAAACGAGAGGGTTATATTGATGTCATTTTCATCTGATATAAAGAAAAAGCTTTCCGAATATAAGCTCGGCTGCCAAAACTGCTATGCGGCAGAAATTGCGGGAATGTTAAGATTATCGGGAAAGAACAGAGAAAATAAAATACGATTTAATACAGAAAACAAGGCGGTTGCCGAAAGATTAAATGATGATTTAGAAAAGGCTTTTGGTTTTAAAGACCGCGTTCATTATAGAGACGGAAAAAACTATCAGCTTTTGATTGACGACATTTCGGAGGCTGAAAACATAACGGAGGCGGTGAGCTTGGGAGTGATACCGTTTGCATGCTGCCGCGCGTCTTACATTAGAGGAGCATTTTTGGGCAGCGGCTCAGTGTCCAATCCTGAAAAAAGCTATCATCTTGAATTTAACGCAAAGAATAAACAGGAAGCCGAAAATTTATGCAATCTATTGAAAAATGAAGGATTTCCGTCCAGAACGACCTATAGAAAAGGTCATTATATAGTATATATTAAAGAATGCGAGGCAATCGCAAATCTGCTGGGCTATATAGGGGCAGGGAACAGCGCGCTTTCCATGTTTACGATACAGATTGAAAAGGAAATGCGCAACAGTATTAACCGGCGCGTCAACTGCGAGAATGCAAATGCCGATAAAGCGGCGCGCGCATCGGGAAAGCATCTTGTGGCGATTAAGAAAATTCAGAAGTTCGGGAAGTTTGATAAATTACCTGAAATTTTGCAGGAAATTGCAAGGCTTCGGATAGAGTTCCCCGAGGACAGTCTTAAGGAGCTTGGAGAAAAGACCGACCCGCCTATCGGAAAATCAGGCGTAAATCATAGATTAAACAGAATTGTTTCAATATCTGAAAGCTTATGAAAAAATTTAGGAGGTAAATAAAAAATGAACAACAACGATAAGCTGGTGAAGGACATCACTGCAATGGATGATGATTTTGCAAAATGGTACACAGACATAGTAAGAAAGGCAGAGCTTGTTGACTATTCAAACGTCAAGGGCTGCATGGTAATCCGTCCGTACGGCTACGCGATTTGGGAAAATATTCAGAAAGACTTGAACGAACGCTTCAAGGCAACAGGTCATGAAAATGTATATATGCCTATGTTTATTCCGGAAAGTCTGCTCCAAAAGGAAAAAGACCATGTAGAGGGCTTTGCGCCCGAGGTTGCCTGGGTAACTCACGGCGGAAACGAAAAATTGCAGGAACGCCTTTGCGTGCGTCCTACGTCCGAAACGCTTTTCTGCGACC
>CAYUSE010000113.1:0-5177 GCA_964447095.1 uncultured Lachnospiraceae bacterium
ATACGAGAATTTGCGTTCCGCGCGATTTATCCTTTGATTTAAAGGAGGCAAACATATAGAATTTACCGTCATAGTGATATACCTCGGGAGCCCAGAAATGACGGTCTGCCCAAAAGTTCTCTGTTCTTCTGAAAACCTCGAACGGTCCTTCGAAATTTTCCAAATCTGCGCTCTTATAACAGTCAAAGCCCGATGCGCTGTCGCTCCAGCAGTTTTTGTCCGTTGTTCCGTAGAGATAGTATGTATTGTCATGTACAAGTATAAACGGGTCGCGTATTTGAATATTCGTTCTTTTAATCATTTTAATCCTCCCATTTTTTGAGCGGACATTTGCTGTTTGCCGTTAACGCTCTGACCGCGACAAGACAGCCGCAGGACATACATGTTGAGCCATATTCGAGCTTTTCGCATTCTCCGCATATATTAAGCCGTTTTTGATAAATGCTGTTATCGGCAAGACATAAGCCTTTCATTGCTTTCACCTGATTTACGGCTTTTTCGATTTCTTCTTTATCTAATACGGTTTTAAGACCGCAGCGTTTGCACTTCATTATGAAAGCGTTATTACCGCAATGCTTTTTGCGGGAAGAGTAAACGATGCTTTTCCGCACGATACTGTAACATCAAGCTTTTCGGGCTTAATTGTATCAGGCGCGTCAAAAGTATTATGCGCGTTGATTTCGCCCGTCAAAACCTCGGCTTCTGCCGATGAAATGTCGGTATCGCGTATATCAAGAGTAATATCTTCATTGTCCGTAACGCTTGTGTTGCAGACGGAAACCGTGATTTTACCGTTCTTTGACGTGGCGGACATGCTGATTTTCGGAACCATGGTACCGTTAATCTCATATTCCTTTTTATCGTAATCAATATCAAGTCTGTCGCCGTCCTGATGCCCCTTCATCATTCTGAATAAATGGTATGTCGGCGTTAAAATCATTTTATCGCCTTCCGTAAGAACCATGGACTGCAATACATTTACCATCTGAGCAATATTTGCCATGTGTATTCTGTTGCAGTGTTCATGAAACACGTGCAGAATAAGCATACCGCTTACCGCGTCGCGCAAAGTGTTTTGCTGATATAGAAATCCCGGATTTGTGCCGGGCATTACGTCAAACCAATTGCCCCATTCGTCTACTATAAGAGAAATTTTATTCTCAGGGTCATATTGCTCCATAACGGCAAGATGCGCCTTTATGCTCTTTTCCATTCTGAGCGCGCTTGCCATATTTAAATACCAGCCGTTTTCGTCAAATACGATTGAGTCGCCTTTATTATTCCAATCTTTTTCATAGCTGTAATTATGCAGTGAAATTCCGTTCATTGCGCCTCCGATGTTTTTCATTAAAACTTCTGTCCAATTTGTGTCGTCAACATTCGGACCGCCGGCAATTTTATAAAGAGGCTCTTCGCCGTAATCGCGGATAAAGGTTGAGTAACGCTTGTATAAGTCCGAATAGTATTCAGGGCGCATATTTCCGCCGCAGCCCCAATTTTCATTTCCAACTCCGAAATATTTTAACTTCCACGGCTTTTCTCTGCCGTTTTTGCGGCGTTCATTGGCAAGCGGGCTGTCTCCGTCAAAAGTCATATATTCAACCCAATCGCGCATTTCCTTAACTGTGCCGCTGCCGACATTTCCGCAGATATACGGTTCTGTTCCGAGCTGTTCGCACAGTTCAAAAAATTCATGTGTGCCGAAGTGATTGTTTTCAACCACATTGCCCCAGTTTGTGTTTACCATGTATGGACGCTTATCCTTGTCGCCTATTCCGTCGCGCCAGTGATAGTCGTCTGCAAAACAGCCTCCGGGCCAGCGCAGAACAGGGATTTCAAGCTCGCGAAGAGCTGAAACAACATCGTTTCTCATTCCGTTTGTATTTGGAATATTATCATCTTCAACGTAAATTCCTTCATAAATACATCTTCCAAGATGCTCCGCGAATTGTCCGTAAATATATTTGCTTACTTTTCCCGTTTTCCTTTTTGCATTTATAACAGCCATGATATTACCTCCGATATAATTTATAAACATCCCATTGATTATACTATGAGAAAAATTAAAAAGCAATAGATTTTATAAATTTTTTCTTGCAAAAACAGCAAAATAGGTGTAGAATATTTATTGTGAAAGATATTTAAGGAGAATAGACAAAACGAAGTGGAAACAGCAGAAAAAATTTTGTATATGATAGGACAGGCGCTTTTGTTTGTTTTAGAGCAAATCTGGGCGGGACTTAAAATTTTCGGCGCATGGCTTTATAAATGCTTGGCGGATTGGATAAGGAGCATTACGCTGCCGACAACCATGAAGCTTTTCGGCGATATTAACGCAAATCGAACACTGTTCATTGCGCTTGCCGTATATATTTTATTTATGAATATCTGGGCATTCCGCCTTTTTGCGAAGGATAAATCAAGCGCAAAAAGAAAAACACGCCGCGTAAGCGAAGCAAAACTCATGCGCGTATGCTTCTTCGGCGGCGCAACAGGCGGGCTTATCGGAATGAATGTGTTTCATCATAAGACTCTCAAAAAGAAATTCACCGTTGGAATTACTCTGATGTTTATTGTACAGCTTGTATTATATAGCTTTGTATTAGGATTCCTCGGCTTCTGGGCATTTTTGTGATGAAAAATCTGAACAGCTCTTTTCAGAATTATATAAAGGAGTAAAATTATGGATATAAAAGAATTATCGAATAAAGATAAATTACGAATAGTGCAGGAGCTTGTGCCGGGCAAGCAGGTAACGCTTGCTCATGTTATTGCGCATCCTGACGAGAGCTTATATGTTAAGCTCGGTTTAAATCCAGAGGTTGATTTTTCAAAGAGCGCAATCGGCATTTTAACGATATCACCGGCGGAAACTGCAATAATAGCTGCCGATATTGCGACAAAAACGTCAAATGTGGATTTGAGCTTTGTTGACCGCTTCAGCGGCACGCTTATAATCACGGGTATGGTCGCCGATGTGGAAACATCTTTAAAGGCAATTGCCGATTATGTTAAAAATACGCTGGGCTTTACTGTCTGCGAGATAACGAAAACATGAAGAAAATAATATTCGTCGGACGTTCCGAATGCGGAAAAACAACGCTTACTCAGGCACTGAAAGGTGAAAAAATACAGTATCACAAAACGCAGTATGTAAACCGTTTTGATGTTATAATTGATACGCCGGGAGAATACATACAGACAAAAAATCTGGGCAGCGCGCTTGCAATGTACACCTTTGAAGCAGACGTTGTCGGACTGTTGTTAAGCGCAAGAGAACCGTATTCGCTTTATCCGCCGTGCGTTACTCCCGTGTGCAACAGACCCGTTATCGGAATTGTAACGCAGTGCGGGCGTGAGGGAGCAGACCCCAAAAGAGCAGAGCGATGGCTGAGGCTTGCCGGCTGTCAAACCATATTTTTTGTGGACTCAAAGACAGGTGACGGAGTATGGCAAATTCTTGAATATTTAAAAGAGGACGGCGATATAATGCCGTGGGAAAAACCGCCGGAGTCATAAACGGCGGTTTCTTTTTGTACTATATTATATAGGTATAATCCTCTGTTTCTAAAAATTGCACAAAAAACACTGAAAATTATACATCAAATTTATCAAAAACACTTTAAAAATTAAAAAAATTATGATACAATATAGAAAATATCATTATGCCGTATTATGTTCAAGCGGCGATAATGCAGATAGACAATAAAGAGAGGGAGGAAATAAAAAAATGTTAAAAAATCTCAAGAAAAACATCAAGAAGGTCGGAATTTTTTCGATAGTTCTTGCTCAGATTGCGGCTTGCGGAATAGTAGTGCCGATTGCGGCGAATGCGCAGGCAGGCTCGGCAATGACGAGAGAACTTGAAAATCTTGACAGAGGTGTTGTTGCGGTTAAAACCGCCGACGGTGTGTTCATTTCGTGGAGAAGACTTGCGACTGAGCCTGCCGATACACAGTTCACTCTTTACAGAAATAAGGAGAAGGTAACAGAGGGAGCTATTACAAACTATGTTGATAAAGACGGTAATTTAGGCGATAACTATACGGTTGTGGCAAATGGTAAGATGTCAGCTCCCGCCAGTGTTTTAGAAAATCAATATATTGAAATTCCGCTGGCTGAAACACCTGAATACACAGGTGAAGCAGTAACTTCAAGAGAAGGCGTTTTCTATCCGTCATATTCACCCGGCGACGCTTCTTACGGCGATCTTGACGGCGACGGTCAGTATGAAATTGTAATGCTTTGGAATCCGGGCGATGAAAAAGACGCGGCAAGCACAGGAAGAACAGGCAAGGTTTATGTTGACGCTTATAAGCTTGACGGAACGTTCCTGTGGAGAATTGACATGGGCTACAATATCCGCGCGGGTCAGCATGACACAATGCTTTGTATCGCGGACTTTGACAGCGACGGCGCTTCGGAAATTATCCTGAGAACGGCTGACGGTACAAAGGACGCAAAGGGCAATGTTGTGGGCAATGCCGAAAAGGGTGAAACTTATGAGGCTTCATGGGCGGCTCAGAACGCAGGTAAAAACCTTCTAGGTCCGCTTTATGTTACAGCGTTTGACGGCGACGGCACAATTATTGACACAATAGATTATAAGCCGAACAATGACGGCACAATTGACGTATGCAAGAGCTTCGGCGATGACTTCGGTAACCGCTGCGAGCGTTATAACGCAGTTATAGCTAATATTCACGGAACATATCCTTCGGCTGTGTTTACAAGAGGTTATTATTTCGGTAAAAACATTTCAACACCGAACGGACGCACGGGCGCGCAGGCGGTAAGCTTGAGAAACGGAAAGCTTACAGAGGATTGGTCATTTGACACTTCATCAAATGCGGATTTGAACAAGTATATCGGTCAGGGTAACCATCAGATGGAAGAGGGCGACGTTGACGGCGACGGCAAGGATGAAATTCTGTACGGCGCTCTTACATGGGATGACGACGGCTCAGTTCTTTGGTGTACCTTCCAAGAGCATGGCGACGCTATGCACCTTGGCGACTTCGATCCGACAAAGGAAGGTCTTGAGTTTGTAAAGGTTTACGAGGATTATGCTCCGGGCGGAGAAGTATTCCAGCTTAACAGCCCGCAGCTTTCGCCCTTTATCACAGACAAAACAATATTCAAAAATTCAGCGGCGGCAGCGGCAGCCGGCGCAAGCG
>CAYUSE010000114.1:0-5147 GCA_964447095.1 uncultured Lachnospiraceae bacterium
GTGTGTATTTTTCATACCGAAATATTTTACCACATCTTTTCGGAAAAATCAAGGGTTTTCGCTATTTTTTTGCAGTAATTCAGAAATTATTTTTTAGCATTCTTGCTTATTTATAAATTTTTTATAAATTTTCGGCGGTTTTTATTGAACTCGTCACAAGCGTAATATATAATAATTAAAATCAATGCGATAATTTATCGTTTTGAATTGTATTAAATATGAACTTTATTTAATGTATTTTCATCTAATTTACGAAAGGCGGTGGGGAATATGGCGCGTGCAAGTCGGAGCGAATTTATCAGACGGCAGAATAAGCGCAGGAAAAAGCGCAGACGGCGCAGAATTGTTTTTCTTGTTCTCGTGCCTGTTCTCGCCGCGCTGTTTTTCCTCGGACGCGGGGCGAATAAACCGCCTCGTATCAGCAACGGCGTGCCGCTGTTTTTGCAGACGGACAGGCAGTGGAGCGATATGTCCTACGGAAACAGTACAATCGGAGTAAGCGGCTGCGCCCCGACCTGCCTTTCCATGGTGGCGTCGGCGGCGGGAAATACGGACGCGACGCCCGATAAAATAGCGAAATTTTCCGAGGACAACGGCTACTATGTCGAGGGTACGGGTACAAAATGGACGCTTATGTCGGACGGCGCGAAGGAATTCGGCTTAAAGGTCAGGGAGCTTGCGCTCGACGAGGGGCTGATTAAACGCGAGCTTCAAAACAATCATCCTATTATATGCAGTGTAGGCCCCGGGGATTTCACAACCGAGGGACATTTTATCGTACTTACCGCATATGACGAAAACGGTGAAATTCACATAAACGACCCGAACAGCGCGGAAAACAGCGGCAGGACGTGGACATACGACCGCCTTGCGCCGCAGATTAACGCAATGTGGGTGTATAAATAAAAAATGGCATTGCCGTCATGCAATGCCATTTTTCTGTTTTAGTGTAATTTTCTGTTGTCTATAACTCTCTTTGCCTTGCCCTCGCTTCTCTCAATCGACTTCGGACGGAGCAGGTGTACCTTTGCGCCGATACCGAGCATTGAACGGAGCTGCGTTTCAAGCTTATGCTTTTCGGCGTCAACGTCGCCGTTAAACTTCGGACTGAGCTCAACGTTTATATCAAACGTATCGGTGTTGTTCACTCTGTCAACCACAATCTGATAGTTCGGCGAAACCTCGATACTGTTCTTCAACAGAACCTCTTCAATCTGCGACGGGAATACGTTTACGCCGCGGATAATAAGCATGTCGTCCGTTCTGCCCGCGGGCTTTTTCATTCTTACGTGCGTTCTGCCGCATTCGCACGGCGTATAATCAAGAGTACATAAGTCGCGCGTTCTGTAGCGCAGAAGCGGCTGTCCCTCTTTCGTAATCGTGCTTATGACAAGCTCGCCGAACGAGCCTTCGGGCAATACCTCGCCCGTGTCGGGGTCGATAATTTCCGCGATAAACATATCCTCGCAGATGTGCATACCGTGCTGAACAGAACATTCATACGATACGCCCGGACCCATGATTTCGGTTAAGCCGTAAATATCATGCGCCTTTATGCCGAGCGCCTCTTCAATCTGCGTTCTCATTTCCTCCGTCCACGGCTCCGCTCCGAAAATTCCCGCCTGCAATTTAAGCTGATTTTTAACGCCCATTTCCTTGACCGTTTCGCCTAAATACATAGCGTAGGACGGCGTACAGCAAAGGTGCGTCGAGCCTAAATCGCACATAAAGCGGATTTGTCTTTCCGTATTGCCCGACGACGTCGGAATTACCATTGCGCCGATTTTTTCCGCGCCCTGATGCGCGCCTAAACCGCCTGTGAACAGACCGTAGCCATACGATACCTGTACGCGTGATTTTTCGTCCGCGCCCGCCGCGATAAGCTGCCGCGCAAAGCCGTTTGCCCACTGGTCGAGGTCGTTTCGCGTATAGCCCGCGACAATCTGCTTGCCCGTTGTGCCCGACGACGCCTGTATTCTCACAATGTCGCGCTTAGGCACTGCCAAAAGCTGGAACGGGTAGTAGTCCCTCAAATCCTGCTTCGTCGTAAACGGCAGCTTTGCAATGTCCTCAAGCGACTTAATGTCCGACGGCTTCACGCCCGCTTCGTCCATTCGCTCGCGGTACATCTGCACGTTTTCGTAAACGCGTTCTACCTGCCATTTCAGCTTTTCAAGCTGATGCTCCTTGATTTTTGAGCGTTCCATACACTCAATATCCTGTTGGAAATATCTTTCCATGCGTTTATCACTCCTTTTTATGTAAATTTATTTTTTCTTACAGCGTATATCCGAGTTCAAAGGCTTTTAAATTCGCGTCAAGGAATTTTTCGGGAACTGTTTCCCTGATTACGTCAAGCCAAGTCTGTTTGGCTACGTCCATACTTTTTGCCAGAAGTCCGATAAGAACAACGTTTACAGACTTAATATTTCCCGCTTTTTCGGCTAACGAAAGCGCGTCAACCGCCTGCAAATCAATTTTTGCTTCAAGCTTTTTCTGAATATCGGCGGGATATTCCATTGCTCCCGTGATTACGGGCATTGGGTTCATTTTCTGAGTGTTTGCAATCATCTTGCCGCCCTTTTTCAGATACGGAAGCGCGCGGTACGCTTCGAGCAGCTCAAAGGCAAGCACCAAATCCGCCTCGCCGCGGTCAATTATCGGCGAATACACCTTTTCGCCGTACTTTACATAAGTAACAACGCTGCCGCCGCGCTGGCTCATTCCGTGAACTTCACTGACCTTAACGTCATAGCCCTCTTTTATTGCGACTTTTCCTAAAATGCGGCTTGCAAGCAGTGTTCCCTGTCCGCCGACACCGACTATCATTATATTCATTTTATTAGTCCTCCTTTTCAATCGCTCCGAATAGGCAGACTTCTGTACAAAGTCCGCAGCCGTTACATTGTGTCGTGTCAATCTTCACCGTGTCGCCGTCAATGGAAATTGCAGGACAGCCGAGCTTCATGCACATTTTACACTTTTTGCACTTATCCGTAATTTTACAGTGTCCCGAATATTTCTTGCGCATATTGGGAAGCAAAGCGCACGGTCTTTGTGCGATAATAACGGACGGTTCCTCACGCTCTACCTCTTTTTTTACAACCTTTTCAAAATTCTTCACGTCAAACGGGTCAGCAACGACAACGTGTTCAATACCAATCGACTTGCATAGCGTAATCAGATTTACCTGCTTAGTTTCTTCCTTGCGGATTGTATAGCCTGTTGTCGGGTTGTCCTGATGTCCTGTCATGCCCGTGATTGAATTGTCGAGAATAATAACCGTGTTATTTCCCTTATTGTAAACAATATCGACAAGCCCCGTAATACCCGAATGCATAAAGGTCGAGTCGCCGATTACGGAAACAAGCTTTTTATTAAATTCCTTACCCCTCGCCTTTGCCATGCCGTGCGCCGCACTTATTGATGCGCCCATGCATATAGTCGTGTCAACGCTCTGCAAAGGCGGCGTTGCGCCCAAGGTATAGCAGCCTATGTCGCCCGATACAATAAGACCGAGCTTCTTGAGCACATAAAACGTGCCTCTGTGCGGACAGCCTGCGCACATAACGGGCGGACGGACGGGAATAGTCTCGTCAACCGTGTCAAATTCATAAGCGTCCTCATTTAATACCGCTTTTTTAATCATTGACGGCGTGTATTCGCCGAGCAGTGTGAATACGTCCTTGCCCACAGCGTCAACGCCGACGCTCTTGCAGAATTCCTCTATTACGGGGTCAAGCTCTTCTATTACAAATACCTTATCGTAGTTTTTTGCAAACTCCTGAATTTTCTTCTCCGGCAGCGGATAAACAATGCCGAGCTTTAAATAATCAACCTTATCGCCCAAGGCTTCCCTTGCGTACATATACGCAATACCTGCCGAAATAACGCCGATTTTCGAGCCGTTTTTCTCGATTGCGTTAAGCTCCGAGGTTTCTGCCATTTCTTTAAGCGCCTTTATTCTGTCCTCAACTATGACATGACGCTTAATCGCATTACCGGGCATCATTACATACTTCTGCGGATTTTTGTCGTAATCCTTCAACGGCACATTCTTCTTTTCTTCCTCCTCAACAAGGCTCTGCGAGTGCGAAACTCTTGTTGAAAGACGCAAAAATACGGGCGTATCGAATTGTTCCGATAATTCGTATGCTTTCTTTGTGAAGTCCTTACATTCGCCGCTGTCCGACGGCTCAAGCATAAGTATTTTTGAAGCCTTTGCATAGTGGCGCGAATCCTGCTCGTTCTGCGACGAGTGCATTCCTTGGTCGTCCGCCACGCATAGCACAAGACCGCCGTTTACGCCCGTATAGCTCGCCGTAAAGACGGGGTCAGCCATTACGTTTAAGCCGACGTGCTTCATACACGACATACTTCTCGCTCCGGCGATTGACGCGCCTACCGCGACCTCGCAGGCAACCTTTTCGTTCGGCGCCCATTCGACATAGATGTCGTCATATTTTACAATGTTTTCCGTTATCTCGGTACTCGGTGTACCGGGATATGAGGAAACTACGCTTACGCCGGCTTCATAAGCGCCGCGCGCGACAGCCTCGTTTCCGAGCATCAGTTTTTTCATTATGTATTGCCTCCTAAAATATATGTTTCTATAATTAAACTATTGCTATAATTTTAACAAAACTTTTAACCATAGTCAAGCATTTTGTAGAAAAAAGTAACAAATCCCAGTAATTTTTCTGTCTTGAAAATATTTGAATTTTAACGTATAATAAAATTATAAAAAATCTTTCGGAGGAAATCGTATGCGTCAAACGGGAATTGTAAAAGAAGTACGCCAAAGCACAGCTATAGTTGAGATTAAAAGGAGTTCCGCATGCGGAGAAAACTGCGCGTCCTGCGGACTTTGCCAAAATAAAACAATGACGGCGGAGGCAAAAAATCTGATAAACGCCAAAATCGGCGATACGGTAATCGTAGAAACTGCCGTCAAAAAAGTCATGAATGCGGCATTTTTGGTTTATATACTGCCGCTTATCGTCATGCTTGCCGGATATTTTATCGGAGCGTTAAAAAGCGAAACTGTCGGAATTATAACTGCGTTTTTATTTTTAGCCTCCGCTTTCGCCGCCGTTATTTTGACGGACAAACAAAGACGGCAGAAATATCTGCCGCAAATTATAATT
>CAYUSE010000115.1:0-5140 GCA_964447095.1 uncultured Lachnospiraceae bacterium
GGTTTTAAGCGATAGGGTTCTCGTAAACGGCGAACCGTGCGCTATGCGCGGAAAAAAAATTCACGAGGGCGACACCGTAACCGTCCTTTTCGAGGACGAAACCGTTGAGATAAGCGTAGGTAAAGAATAATGCATATTTCATCCATTGAGCTCAATAATTTCCGAAATTATACAAAAGAAAAGATTGAATTCTGCCCGCTTACAAATGTGATTTACGGCAGGAACGCGCAGGGGAAAACGAATATTTTAGAGGCTGTATATATTTTTTCCCACGGCAAAAGCCACCGCGCAAAATCCGATAAGGAGCTTGTAAAATTTGACGAGATTTTTTCAAAGCTTTCGATAAAATTTCACGACAGCGAGCGTGATTACAGCGCACTGATGCAGCTCAATAAAAACGGTAAAAAATCAATAAAAATCAATCATGTTCAGATTACAAAGCTGAGTATGCTGATGAATTATTTAAATGTTGTGATGTTCTCTCCTGAGGATTTAAGCATTATCAAAGGTTCTCCCGGACTTCGCAGACGGTTTACGGATGAAGCAATAAGCCAGCTATATCCGGGCTATCTTGTGAGCCTTATTGAATATCACAAGTCTTTGGAACAAAAAAACAGCCTGCTGAAATCGCTTAAATCAAGCGGCAGGAATTCAGACATGACACTGTCGGTATGGAATGAACAGCTTGCAAAGACAGGCGCGAAAATCATGAAATACCGCGCTGATTTTACGGAATTGCTGAATAATTACGCATCCGGAATACAGTCGGAAATATCGGCAGAAACATTGAATATAGAATATACTCCGAGCATAAAGCAGGACGAAATTTCCGAGGAAAGCTTTTTGGAATACCTCGAAAATCATCAAAGGCGTGAAATTGAATTTGCGTCCTCGCTTTTCGGAATACAGCGTGATGATTTAAGCATTACAATAAACGGCAATGAAGCCCGCATTTACGGCTCGCAGGGACAGCAGAGGACGGCGGCGCTAAGTATGAAAATCGCGCAGGCGGACTACATTCACCACATAAAAGGCGAATATCCGGTGCTGCTGCTTGACGACATAATGAGCGAGCTTGACATAAACAGACGCTTGTATTTATCTGAAAAAATCCGCGGCAAACAGGTGCTTATAACCTGCACCGACACAGATTTAATAAAAAGCACAGACACAACGAAATTATTTCACGTTGAAAATGGCACAGTTAAGGAAGGATAACATGTATCTCCATATAGGAAACGACATTGTCACAAATTCAAAGGACATTATCGGAATATTTGACATGGATAATACTACCGTATCACGGCAGGGCAGACAATTTCTGCCCAAAGCCGAAAAAAACGGTATTATAATAAATACCTCAGATGATTTACCGAAATCGTATGTGGTAACGCACCGCAAAAACAAATCAAGGATTTATATATCCTCGGTTTCAACGCAGGTGTTATCAAAGCGTTTAAAAACGTCAAAAATATCAATATACTAACAGAAACGGAGAAGAAAAATGAGTGATTTTGAAAAAACAGAAACAACTTATGACGAAAGTCAAATCCAGGTATTGGAGGGTCTGGACGCCGTAAGAAAGCGTCCCGGTATGTATATCGGTTCTACCTCATCAGCAGGACTTCATCATCTTGTTTATGAAATTGTGGATAACTCCATAGATGAAGCATTGGCGGGATATTGTACCGAAATCAATGTTATAATCAATCCCGACAATTCCGTAACCGTTACGGATAACGGACGCGGTATTCCCGTAGGCATTCACCCTCAGCAGGGCATTCCGACGGTTGAAGTCGTGCTTACAATCCTTCACGCCGGCGGTAAATTCGGCGGCGGCGGATACAAGGTATCAGGCGGTCTGCACGGCGTTGGTTCATCTGTCGTAAACGCGCTTTCCGAGCGTCTTGAAGTTGAGGTTTCAGACGGCGAGCACATTCACTATCAAAGCTATGAGCGCGGCGTTCCGACATGTAAATTAAAGGTTATCGGCGATACTGACAAAACAGGAACAAAAATCACATTTAAGCCCGACCCCGAGATTTTCGAGGTTCTTGAATTTGATTATGATGTTCTTTTGAAGCGTTTGCGTGAGCAGGCATTTCTAAATAAGGGCGTAAAAATCATATTCACCGATATGCGAAGCGAAGAGCCAAAGCCCGTAACGCTTCACGCAGAGGGCGGCATCAAAGAATTTGTAAAATATCTTAACAAAAACAAAGACGCAATACATGATGAGATTATCTATATGGAAGCGGAACGCTCCGATATGGAGGTTGAAATCGCAATGCAGTACACCACGTCATATTCGGAAACAATGCTGAGCTTTGCAAACAACATTCACACCAATGACGGCGGAACACATGAAACAGGCTTCAAATCAGGTCTTACGCGCGTAATCAATGATTATGCAAGAAAGTATAAGCTGCTTAAAGAAAAAGACCCGAATTTATCGGGAGAGGACACTCGTGAAGGCTTAACAGTTGTTATAAGCGTCAAGGTAATGGAGGCGCAATTTGAGGGTCAGACAAAGGCAAAACTCGGTAACAGTGAGGCGCGCGCACTTGTTGAGGGCGCGCTGAACGACAAGCTCGAGGCATTCCTTGAAGAAAACCCGAAAATCGCAAAGGCTATTATAGAGAAAACTCTTACCGCATCACGCGCAAGAGAAGCCGCGAAGAGAGCAAGAGAAGCATCGCGTAAAAATTCGGCTGCGTCCAATTCCTCCCTGCTCGGCAAGCTTGCAAAATGCACAGATGAAGGCGCAGATTACGCTGAGCTGTTTATTGTCGAGGGCGATAGCGCCGGCGGCAGCGCAAAGCAAGGCAGAAACAGACGTTTTCAGGCAATTTTACCGCTTTGGGGTAAAATGCTTAATGTCGAGAAATCCAGAATTGACAAGGTATATTCAAATGAAAAGCTTTTGCCGATTATTCAGGCTCTTGGCGCAGGTATCGGCGAGGATCTTGATTTAACAAATTTAAAATACGGAAAAATCATTATTATGGCAGATGCCGATGTCGACGGTGCGCATATCAGAACGCTGCTTCTGACATTCTTCTTCCGCTATATGCGTCCGCTTATTGAAGAAGGTCATGTATATCTTGCGCAGCCGCCGCTGTTTAAGGTGTTCAAGGGCAAGAACAAGAACCTTGTCGAGCATTTTGCTTTTGATGAAAATGAACGCGACAGGCTTATTCAGGAGCTTGGTCAGGGCGCAAAGGTACAAAGATATAAAGGTCTTGGTGAGATGGACCCGTCAGAGCTAAAGGAAACGACTATGGATCCCGAAAAGCGTACACTCATCAGAGTAGAGCTTGAGGATGCTATTATGGCTGACCAGATATTCACAATCCTCATGGGCGACAAGGTAGAACCACGCCGCGAATTTATTGAGGATAACGCAAAATATGTCGTAAATCTTGATTTTTAATCGTATAAAAACACCCTGTTTATCATATAATGATAAACAGGGTTGTTTCTTTGGAGGGATTTGCGTGAAAAATACAGCAAAATACGCAATATTATTTTCGCTCGGCGGAATATTTTATCTGCTGATTGAGCTTTTATGGCGCGGATACTCACATTGGACGATGTTCGCGCTCGGCGGACTTTGCTTTGTTTTAATCGGCGTTATAAATGAATTTTACACGTTTGAAATCCCGCTTTTCATTCAAATGGTAATCGGCACTTTTATTATCACCGCGCTCGAATTTATCACCGGCTGCATTGTAAATCTGACGCTCCATCTAAACGTCTGGGATTACAGCGATATGCCAATGAACATCATGGGACAGATATGTCTGCCGTATATGCTTCTTTGGTTTTTGTTAAGCCCTGTATGCATTATCGTTGACGATTATCTCCGCCACTATTTTTTTGGCGAGGAAAAACCGCATTACAAGCTTTTTTAAGCATAAACCTCAGGCTTTAAAATTCCTATATACGGAAGGTTTCTGTAGCACTGATTATAATCAAGTCCGTAGCCTACTACAAACTCATCAGGAATTTCCGTGCCTATATATTCGCACTCAACTTCCGTTTCACGGCGGTCGGGCTTTGACAGGAACGTACAAATTTTAACGCTCGCGGCGTTTCTGTCTTTAAAAAGCCGCTTAAGTTTCGCAAGCGTGTTGCCGCTGTCGATAATATCCTCGACTATCAGCACATGCTTCCCTGCCGCGTCATTTTCTATATCCTTTTTGATATTTATTTTGCCTGAGGATACCGAACCGCTTCCGTAACTCGATACCTGCATAAAGTCAAGATTTACCGGAAGCTTTATTTTACGCATCAAATCAGCCGCAAATACAAGGCTTCCCTTTAAAATTACAACAAGCAAAATTTCCTTGCCGGCATAATCCTCTGTAATTTGATTTCCAAGCTTTTCAACAATTTGAGCAATTTTTTCCTCCGTCAGCAGAACGGATTTTATATCATTTGACATTTTATTTCCGCCTTCCGTATATTTTTTACGTTTCCCGATAATTTTTAATGTCTTTATTCTATCACACTTTAAATAATTGTTAAAGGTATTCTTTGAAAAAATTTGGATAAACTACAGAAAAATATCCAATGAGGTGAAAATTTTGAAAAAAATATTTTTTAGTATCGCTTTTTTTATGGTAATTTTTGCAAAAACAGCTTACGGAGCATCACAGGAATACGATAAAATTCTTGATTCCAATATAAAAGAATATGGCATATTTGACGGCAATAAAGGCGTTGTTTACGGTAGTATTGAGCATTTCTCGGAAAAAAGCGATACGCTTTTTTTGTTGTACATTTCCGATAATTCCATATTCTGCGACATATACAGCGACACCGACGGAATACAGCCGACCGATACTCTTACATTTTCAAAATCTGATAAGACGTCATGTAAAATATCTCTCGCGCACCTTGGTAATCAATCATACCTCGTTGTAAATAAGGAAAACGGCGAAAAAAAATCAACAGATTTTTTTACTGTTATGGATGACCGCTTCAAAACTGTTTCACCCGTAAAATACGATAGCATTTCAGATATTGCAGGCTTTGACGAAAAAAAATTCACAGCTTACGACAACACCTCAGACAAGCTATATATGTTTTTAAACAGCTTAAAAAGCGAAAAAATAAACAACATGCGTCTTATAAA
>CAYUSE010000116.1:0-5113 GCA_964447095.1 uncultured Lachnospiraceae bacterium
GTCGGTGACACTAGATCCTAAGTCTAGCGCGTCTGCCAATTCCGCCACATCTGCAAACAACATCAATATTATAGCAAAAAGAATATTCTTTGTCAATACTTTTTTTAAATTTTTTTGCCCTGCTAATTATCCCTTATTCCTCTTCCTCATAAGACGGCAGGCGCATCATTTCAATCATATCCCAAACTGTATATTTACCTTCATCGTCCTTTGTTGAAAACGGAACAAGTATATCATCATCCCCCATATCAAGAGTTTGCCATATAAGCTCTAAATTAGGTTCAATTTCACTTTTTTTCAGTTTATCAAATTTTGTTGCAACAACGATAAGTCTATCGTGATAATGGCGTATCCACTCTGCCATTGTAATATCGTCCTTTGTCGGCTTATGCCTGCTGTCAACAAGCAGGATTGTCTGCACCAAAGGCTCACGGTTTGCAAGATAATCCTCCATCATTCTTCCCCATTTTTCAATTTCCGACTTTGAACGCTGCGCATAACCATAGCCCGGCAAATCCACAAGATAAATCGTATCATCTATATTATAGAAGTTAATCGTAGCGGTTTTACCCGGTGTTCCCGAAACACGGGCAAGAGATTTACGGTTTAGCAGCTTATTTATAAGCGAGGATTTTCCGACATTGGAACGTCCTGCAAACGCAAACTCCTTATATCCGTCCTTAGGATACTGTTTTGGGCTGACTGCCGAAACTGTAATTGACGCGTTATGTATATTCATAGCTAAAATTCCTTTCGTTATTTTAAGCTATTTTAACACATAACGCGCCTGTTGTCAAATTATCTGTCAATATAACGGAGCAAATCCACAAGCTGAATAAATTCTGTTCTGATGCCGTATTCATCATTTCCGCGAGCGCTCTTTGCAAGTTCGAGAACACTCGCATAATCTGCTGTCCCCTTATATTCGCTGTTATTTAATATCATACCAAGCTCTGCCGCCGCAGATGCAAAGCGGAAATTATCGCTTGTATTTTCCGCGATTTCCGATACGGGATTTGCGATAAGTATGCTTTCCGTTTCCTTAGGCTCTTTATATCGCAAATTTACACAAAACAGCTCATCGCTTTCCTTATACTGCGCCATTTGATAACGCAATTCTTCATTTACATCCGATTTATTTTCGGCGTTGGCAGGCACAAGCTCATAAAACGCCGTAACGCATGCACCCGAGCCCAACTCGCCCGCGTCCTTTGTATCGTCCGCAAAATCTTCTTTGTTGAGCTTTCTGTTTTCATATCCGACAAGGCGGTATTCTTTCACTTTCGACGGATTAAACTCCACTTGAATTTTAACGTCTTTTGCGATTGTGTAAAGCGTTTTTGTCATTTCGTCAACAAAGACCTTCTTTGCCTCGCGCATACTGTCTATATAGTAATAGCTTCCGTTACCCTTGTCGGCAAGAATTTCCATGCGGTTATCCTTATAATTTCCCATACCGAAACCAAGAACGCTTATAAAAATACCCATATCGCGTTTTTCGGTTACCATTTTTTCAAGCTCAGCCGTTGATGACGGTCCGACATTGAAATCCCCGTCCGTACACAAGATAATTCTGTTGTTGCCGTCAATTTTATTTTTCTCGGCTAATTCGTAAGCCATGCTTAAGCCCTCGCTGCCGTTTGTCGCGCCGCCCGCCTGAAGTCCGTCAAGAGTCTCTATGATTTTTTCTTTATTTGACGCGCTTTCGCTGTCAAGAACGGTTTGCACGCCGCTCGCGTAAGTAACGATTGAAATTCTGTCGCGGTCGTCAAGATTGTCAAGAAGAAGCTTCATGGACGTTTTGACGAGCGGAAGCTTATTTCGTGAATACATTGAACCTGAAACGTCAATTAAAAGAACAAGGTTTTGTTCTTCGCGTTCCATAATTTCATCGCCTTTTATAGAAATCATAGCCAAATTGTTGTTTTCGTTCCACGGACATGACGCAACCTCTGTTGTAATCGAAAATAGCTTACCGTCTGTAGGATTTGGCAAATCATAGTCAAAATAATTTATAAGCTCCTCGCTTCTGATTGAGCCTGCCGCCGGAACTTGTCCGTTTACTATAAAACGGCGCATATTTGAATACGACGCTGTATCGGTATCAATTGAAAAGGTCGATAACGGCGATAACGCGGCGTTTTTGAAGATATTTTCTTCCTCCTTTGTGTATTCCTCCGTGTTAAAATACGGGTTTACATAGCCGCCTGATATTGCCGCGCCGCCTCCGCCGCCGTGTAATGTAACAGGCGCTTCAGCAATCGCCGTATCTGCACTTTCGGCAGCGTCGGGAACGGTCGCGGACGAGCCGCTTGCTTTTAACGCAGGCATGCCGTTCATGAGCATATCGTTTTCAAGCTCTTCGTCGGCTTTATACTGCTGTAAATTATAAATTAGGTTTATTATATCGGCGCGCGTCATAGCCTCGCCGATTGACGCCTTTACATTGTCAAGACCGTTTATGTCAATCGCGCCCTGAATATATCCCGCAGGGTAGTCGGCGTTTACTTGTGCTCCCGAAACGGTCATAGCCATTTTTATTGCCTGCTCATAAGTAACATTGCTTTCAGGTTTAAATGTTCCGTCCTCAAAGCCGTTAATCATACCGCTCGCATACGCCGATTTTATGTATTCGTATGCCCAATGGTCTTTTTGTACGTCCGTGAAGCTTATATCCATGCCGGATTTTTCAAGCTTAAACGCCGTGACAAGCATTTTGCAAAGCTCTGCTCTTGTAACGGTATCTTCCAAATTCAGATCACCGTTTTCATCACCCTGTATGACGCTTTGATTTTTCAGGCTTTCCACAGCATCATCAGTTGAAGCTACCGCGGAAATCCCTGCTGCCGCAATTACTGCGGCAAGTAAAACCGATATTACTTTTTTCATTCGTCCTTACCTCCTATTGATACTAATAAATCTCCCAATTCATCTTCAGTTATACCGTTTGACGTAACTATGTGCGAAATATCGTTGCTTACAATATAGCTTTTGTATTCCTCTTCTCCGCCGATTACAACCGCATCAGTTCCGCAAATATCGCTTTTCTGATAGCGTTCGTCCTCAATATAGCTGTCAGCCGTTGTTGTATTTTTTGAGGTTATAACAGTGACATATCTGTCATCTGCGCCCTCATAAGGGAATATTTGGCTGTCAAACCCCGGCTTTCCATTTTCGTCCACACTGACCGTCATGTTATATTCGCCGACATAGTTAAAATCAGGCGGCAACGATACCTTTTCAAATACATTTTCGCCTAAATAATCAAAATAATCGTCCATTGTCCATTCTTCTGTTCTATACTCGCTTCCGCTGTCATACGCGTTATATGCGCTTGCAAACGAGCCCTCTTCTACACCGTAATCCGCGCTGTTCGCATGAAGAACGACATATCTCGTGTATGTGTTTCTTTCGCTTATATCCGCTGTATAGTCCTCTGTTACAGCCGATCTGTCAGCCTTTGCGGATTTGAGCAAAACTTCTTCAGCCGCAACCTCAGAATATTCTCTAACGTCAGGCTTTATTTCTGTCTTATTATTTTTAGTTCCTAATTCTGTTTTAAGCTTTGCTTCTGCTATAACCGTCCTGCCGTCATTTTCAATACTTCGTTCCTTCAAAGCAATGTCATTTTGCGATTTTTTATAACTTGAAGTTTTTTCTGCACTTTGTTTTGCCGTGTCAATATCTCCCCTGCTTAATTCAGCGCCGGCAATATTGCTTTTATCCTCATACTCGGAATTTTCAGTTATGTCTTTATCGGCTCTTTGCGGAGCGTCTGTACTTGAAGCTTTATGCAAACTGTCGTTAAATTCCATATCGCTTTGAGGGTCTGTTTTAATATCATTAAGCCGCGGAATTGACGCAATTCCAACGCATACAATAACCGCTGCTGCGGCAATTGATGAATATTTATAAACCGGCGGCTTCCTGCGCGGTTTTTGATTAAGCACCTTGTTTAAAAGCTCGTCATCCGCTTTAATATCATCATTTGCCGCCTTATATGTTTCTCTAAACAATGCCGTAACCTCCTTTCAATTTTTCTCTCAGCATTTCCCGTCCTCTGTGAAGCTGTGACTTTACGGTTGATATTTTGCTGCCTGTAATTTCGGCAATCTCCGAAATTTGCATATCCTCATAATAGAACAAATGGATCACAGTTCTGTACTTTTGAGGAAGCTCCAAAACAGCGTAATATACCTCGCTTTTTTCAGGAGAGTCAAAGGGGATATCCTCCGTAAGCGGCGCGGTTTTGGAAAACCACGAGTTTGAAAAGACGTTGCTGCTGCAATTTATTGTAACACGTATGAGCCACGCTTTAATATGCTCATCGCTCTCAAACCTGCGTTCCTTGCTGATATAACGCAAAAACACTTCCTGAACAACATCGTCAGCATGCGATTTATTCCTTGTTCTCGCAAGCGCGAGTCTGTAAACCATATCTATGTATTTTTTTATAATCTCATCAGAGGAAACAGCCGTCCGCTCCGTTTCCGTTTTCACCATTTTGACCCCCTTTCACTTATAATACCGCCGAAAAGGCGAAAAGGTTGCATTAAAAAAAATTTTTTCAATAAATATTATACACTTTGATTTTTAACGTGTCAATTCATAAAGAACGCTTAAATTTCATTTATTTTACAAAAATGGAATATCTATTGATATTTTACTGAAAATAAATTATAATAAAATTGTATAACCATAATGATTGGAGTTTTTTACAATGGATACAAACAAAAACATCCTGCTCGCTCTTATGCAGCTCAATATCGGCGGCGCAGAAACGCATGTTGTAGAGCTTTCTAAAGAATTAAAGCGCAGCGGATTTAATGTAATAGTCGTATCAAACGGCGGCGTATATGTAAAAGAGCTTGAAGAAAGCGGAATAAAGCATTATGCTGTGCCGCTTCAAAATAAGAAGCCGCTTAATATGATTAAGGCAGCACGCCGTTTAAAAAAGATTATAAAGGATGAAAAGATAGATATTGTTCATTCTCATGCCAGAATACCGTCTTTTATATTGGGAAAGCTTCATAAGCGCATGAAATTTCCGTTTGTTACAACTGCCCATTGGGTGTTTAACACCTCTCACGGTCTTAAATATATTACCGATTGG
>CAYUSE010000117.1:0-5092 GCA_964447095.1 uncultured Lachnospiraceae bacterium
CGGTCAACGCCTACACCGGAGTCTGTTTCCATGTCAAGCTCCGAGCCGAAAACCGAAGTTATCTCGTATTTTGAACTGTCCCACCACGCGCTTTCGGAGAAATCCGTGTCTGTCGCGGCTTTAAGGTTACCCTTTATAAGCTCTTTATTCCAGTCAGTTTCCGCTTGATTTGACGTATAATAAGGTTCTATAAAGCTCGGGTCATATTCAAACGCAAGCTCCAAAGAGTATATGCCATTTTTGAATAAATCCAAATCATTAACCTTGTCTACGGAAACGCCGACCCAGAACTCTTGCTTGTTTGGATTGCTCGCCTGCAAATCGTCTGCATTGAGCTTTGCCGCTCCAGGACTGGTTTCCTGTGGGGTGGCGCCGCGTCCCATAAACTTAACTGACAGTGTTCTTGTTATATTCGGTACGGGTGATGGACTCGGATCATCTGCTGATACATGCACAGCACTGTAAAGCGGTATAAGCATTGAAAGCGCCGCTATACCTGATATCAGCTTCTTTGTTATCTTATTCATTATCCGCCACCTCCTTCCGTGGTATTAACATAGAACGGTATTAAATTGCCATCTCTTATGTAATTTGCGTCTATGGCGTTTATATGACCATCATTGCTTGCATCACAAACCCTGTACCTGAACAGCCGTCCGCCTGCCAGATACGAATTAACATTTGTACTGTCCGCAAGATAGGTTTTATAACGCTCTATTACTCTCTTAACATCCTTTGTATCTGAATTTTTGTCTATGTTTATATCTCCCACAGCCGGTAAAATTATAACCGGTTTTGAAACGGTTTTAACTGAACCGTCATAATCATTAAATGTATATTCAAGCTCATAGCAATCGGGACGTATTCTCTTATCCTTAAGTTCCGTTATCATTCCGCTGTCCGGCAAATCAATCTTTGTCGGATTTGGCTGTTCAATTCTTGAGAAATCATCAGGACTGCTGTTTTTATAGTCCACATTAGTTTCGGAAAGAACATTTACTTTAATTGATTTCTTGACTTCCGTCACTGCTTGTCCTATTGAGTTTGTTACTGACGAATAACCCGTGTCCGCAAACTGCTCGGTGTTTATAACAAACAGCGCCGTTTCGTCCAAATCATAATTTTGAGCAGTCGGCCATGCCTTATCCGTGTATTTCTTGCCTATTCGGTTTTGTGCGGATGCAGGCGTTACGCTTGCCTCTATGAACGTGTTGTTATTGTCCGTAAACGATTGCTTCGCCGCGTCTTTGTCAAACGACGGCGTTGTATCTCTCATGATAAGACCAAACGGCGAATTGCCGTAGTTAAATGTCATAAGCTCCGACTGCGTCAGCTTAAGATACGCATGAACTATATATGCCCTTTGCTGTTCTCCTTCATCGGGGTCGTCATTAGGATCATCATAAGTCATTGTTAAAGTTATAATATTTTCAACAGGACTCTTGTCGAGCGGAATATCTACTGACGTATAATAACCGCTCTCATCGTTCTTTATCGGAACTGCGAGTGTATCGGTTGTATCGCCATGCTTATGCGTAAGCGTAAGTGTTGCATTTTCCGCTTCCTCTCTCAGCTTAAAGTACAAATGCACCTTATTCTTTTCGCTGTCACTATTGTTGTCAATAGCAACATAATAATCTCTCGTTGCAGGTTTAAAGTCTATCGTCTTCCAGTCACTGTCGTGCAGAGTTTGTTTTTCGTTTTCAGTATTCTGAACCTCGAACTCCTCTGCTCGAAGCTTTGCACCGACCATTTCTTTAAATACCGCTTTTATTTTAACATCTGATGACGGCATTGTAAATGCTGCCGTCGTCGCGTTGTCGCTGTCAAAGGTCACATCTCCTTCTACAGCTTCCCATCTTACAAATACACAGTCTGTTTCCGCTTTGGCAACGAGCGTAATCGTTTCGTCTGCTGGCGACGTATATGTTTCTGTCTTGGTTTTTGCCGTTCCGAAGGTTTTCTGGTCATCGTCTATTACGATTTCTATATTATATACGGGCTTATCTGTTACCTTAAAGGTTATCGTAAATGTTTGCAGTACCTTGTCGTTAGACATAACCGACACTGTTGAAACATATTCGCCCGTGGGCAATCCTATTTTCGTGGAAATATCAAATTCCGCGCTTTCGCCCTTTGCAAGAACGGGCGGCAGACTTCGTGTTTCTACAAAAGCCTCTGCCGTATCGCTGTTATTTCCGTCCTTTATGCTCGTGGATATTACGGCTGACAACCCGTAAATATTTACGGCTCCGTTATTTTTAACAGTAAAGGTCTGATTTTGAAGCTTATCGTAGCCATAGCCCTGCTGCTGAGGGTTATAAATAAAATTGTCTATTTTTTCGATTGACGCTTCGCCGTCATTTTCTCCTACTATATATTTTATTGTTACCGTTCGGTTGTTTTCATCATTTATTACCTTGCCGTAATTTGTATATTCTGTATCTTTTAATCTTCCGTAAGCCGTTACGGTGCTTCCCGGAGTTGTTGTATCTCCCGAAACGCCCCATTCTTCAACTGTAAAGGTTGTAAGATATCCGGGCTCTGCGCCTGCCATTCCGTCATACGTGGTATTTATTTTCTGGTCTGCAAGCGGAAGCGTAATCGTCGTCGGAAGCGTTGTTCCCGCCTTTACAGGGAACATTGCCGCTTTATCCGTTGAAAAATCAAACAGATAGTTTCCGTCTTCATCGCTGTACGCGCTGTCGGCTGCGGTATATAAATTATCTCTCGGCGTCGGCTTAAACAGCGTGTCGGGTCCTATGCTTTTGAAACCGCTGCTGTCTGCTGTCGGCTCTGCCGCAGCAATCGCGAATTCACCTGCTCTGCCGCCGAGATTTACAACCTGCGCAAGCTTTTGCTCCGTGTCGGGGTCGGGCTCAATTGTTATCTCTGCCGTTCCGTCCGCGTTATATGTAACATTATACCGCGCGCCCATGCTGTCGGTATCAATTACCTCGCCGCCGGGCATTTTAATTGTAAATTTCGTGCCCGAGGGGATTGCGACAGGATTTCCCTCGCTATCCGCCTTAAAATTAACTTCTATATGAAGCTTGCCGTCCCTGTCAGTATAAGAGTTTGAAACCTCAAGAGTTTTTGGCATGTCGTTTTTATCTTTTACAACAGTTCTTGTTATTTCTACGTCTGACAAATTATTATCTGTCAGCCATTTACATTCTGTAAATTGCTTTGCAGTTTCCTCCTGAGAGTTAAACTTACCCGCGAATTCAAATGTTCCGCCGTCCGAGAAGTTTGACGGCACGTTAATAACCTCAGATGCTCCGCCCTTTTCAAACCATGAGGATATTTTTATCCCGGGCAGTCCGCCGTTTGGCAAATATGTATCAAATATCGGATACGCATATTCGGGGAATTCAAGCTGACCGAGCGTTGTCGGGAAATCGGGGTTTTCTCCTCCGTCCTCATAATAATATGTCAAGTCCTTTTTGTCAACATTAAAGCCTTTCAGCTTTACGGGCGTTACCTCGACCGTTATCTCGACGTCCTTATCCTTGTGCTTTTTCTTAAGGTGATATGTTCCGCTTTTTGCGTTATATGTACTCTCTTGAATGTCAGCCTCCGTCCATTTTACCGGTACGGGGACATAAGAACCGTCTGTATAAATCTCGGTAAGCATAGAAAGCTTGGAGTTTGCAAACGCAATCAAATCCTGCTTGTCCCCTGTTTCCTTCATTTTGAATAGGTCGTAGGCAGAAACGGTTATGCTTTCCGTCTGCGGTTTAACATCAAGAAGCTTTGCGTTGATTTTAAACTCATAATCCGCGTTAACCTCGGCTCTTGAATACCATTGCTCCTTATTATTCTCATCAAGATAGCCTATGTATATCTTTTCCTCCTGATTTAGAGGAAGACTTGTATCTTTTTGTACTTCACCGTACGGCACAAGCGTTACCGCTTTCTTTAAATCCTCTGCCGAAAGCTTTGAAAATGCTATCGGGTCTACGATTTTAAAGCTTATCGAACCTATTTTTATGCCGTCCTTTGTGTTTGCTTTTATATACGGCTTATCGTCTGTTTGCCTGTTTCTTATTTTCAGCACAGGACTTTTACCGATGTCAAGAAGCGTTCCTCCGGGGGGAGGGCTTGTTGTAACATCATCCTCATACAAAGCCGCTTCCTTCTTCGGAATAAAATTCATTATTAAGTATCCGTTGTCTGCATCTGCCGTGCCTATAACCGGCAAAAGCGGAGCTGGAACTACCGAAGGCATTCCGGACATTTCATCCCGAAATGTTTCTGCGGGGAACAATTCTCCGTTCTGTCTGAAATATTTATGTTCAAGGTTAAAATTTCTTTTTGAGCCGACTGCCGACTGTGGGTTTGAAATGGGCTTGTTTGAGGCGTAGTCCGAAAGCTGAAGAATTTTTGGATCGTATTTTAAGCAAAAAGATATAGTGGTAGTTTCCACATTTTTAACAGTTATATCCATAAATGCCTGTGATGATGTTCCTTCTGTTACGGAAGTATTTATCTCAAGGTCAAATCCGTCAAAAACAACCTTAGCATTAGGGAACAGAGTGGCAGCCAACGTGATTGCGGTTACCAATAAACACGAAATTATTGCTCCCAAAAGAATAGTTTGTCTTTTCCTCATAGCTGTCTCCCCTTCCACTTTAATTTCCAAATAGGCAGTATCCTACCCAGTATTACATAATATATTCTACTATGTATTTAAGCCATTGTCAAGACTTTTGATGTATAAAACTTGCGATTTTTCCTTTTCTTTTTTGTTTCTTGTGTTTAAAATTTGTTAAAAAATATTAATTTTTCCTTTTCAGGAATATTACGGGAAATATATTTGAAAAATATAGCAAAATCAAGGCTTAAGCGCAAAAAAGGAACTGCTTTCGCAGTTCCCTTTCTGTTTTTACTTGTAAGCTTCTATTTTAGCTCTTAGTGAATGTGTAAGGTTATCAACCAAAACTGTTACATCATCCCAGTGCATACCGCTATACAAGAAGTCTTTTACTGTAATCTGTCCGTCACGGTCGAAGTCACAGGTCTTTCTGTAAACCCTTTCACCCTTATATTCGATATATTGGAGTACTCCGTTCTGGTCAACACCGTATGG
>CAYUSE010000118.1:0-5074 GCA_964447095.1 uncultured Lachnospiraceae bacterium
TTTTATATGTTTCGAGAATTTCAATCATATCGGTATTTGAGAGATTGTCGGCAAAGTCATATTTGCCGTCCCACAGCTCACCATAGAAATACGAAACATAATTCTCAACATCCTCCCATTTTGCGATGTCCTTTCTCGGCTTCGCGTTGCCGCGCTCAATCGCAAAAATGGATTTTGCGTATTCCTCGTCGTCAGTGAGCAGCGAATACAGCTTCGCGTTATTGTCCTTCGCCCATTCGGTTGTAAGGTCATAGACCTCCTCGGCGTTTAATTTGCTGATATAATTTTTGCTGACATCATTTAATTTTACAATATCAAACAGCGCGCCTGCCTTGCTCATTTTGTTGAAGCTGAATTTAAACGAATTTATGTCTTCGTTCGGGTTCGCAATACGCCAATCCTCAAAGTTGGAGTTCGCAAGCGTCATAAGATATTCCCAAACCGCGCCTGCAGGATATCCTGCCTTCTCATAAAAGCTCATTGCCGCCTCTGGGTCTTTACGTTTTGAAAGCTTTCTCTTGCCGCCGTTTTCCTCTTTCATAATCGGTGAAATGTGCGCGTATTTCGGCGTTTTGAAGCCGCATAAATAGAATAGCTGCAAATGAATGGGAACTGATGAAATCCACTCGTCACCGCGGACAACATGCGTTGTACGCATGAGGTGGTCGTCAACGGTATGCGCAAAATGATATGTCGGTGTACCGTCCTTTTTTAAGAGAACCACATCAAGGATATTTTCGGGCATTTCGATTTCGCCCTTTATCACGTCCTTGAACTTAACGCGCCTGTCCTCCTGACCGGGGGATTTGAGCCTTACGACATATTCCTCTCCGTTCTTGATGCGTTTTTCCGCCTCTTCAACCGTAATATCACGGTATTTTGCAAAATCGCCGTAAATACCGGGCAGAAGCTTTTCTGCCTCCTGTTTTTCGCGGATTTCAGCGATTTCTTCCTCCGTCATGAAACACGGATAGGCAAGCCCCTTCTCCACTAATTCCTTTACGAATGTCTGATAAATCTCCGTTCTCTTGCTCTGTATGTAGGGTCCGTAAGCGCCCTTTTCATCAATTTCACTGAGCATTCCCTCATCAGGCTCAATTCCGAATGCGTGAAGCCCCTTCACGATAAGCAAAACGCCGTTTTCAATCTCGCGTTTTTTATCGGTATCCTCAATTCTCAGATAGAATATGCCGTTTGTCGATTTCGCCGCAGTGTATTCGGCAAATGCCGCAAACAGTCCGCCAAAATGCAAAAATCCCGTAGGGCTCGGCGCAAAACGCGTTACAATAGCGCCCTCCTCAAGATTTCTCGCCGGATACTGCGCCTCGTAATCCGCCGGTGTCTTTGTTATATCTGCGAATAAAAGCTGTGCCATTCTACAATTATCGTCCATTCTTTTTCTCCATTCCTTCCTTGGTTTCAGTTTTGAAAAATCGGCGTATATACATAAATATACTATTTTATTCTATTATACCGAATTTTGGTATCAATATCAATAGATTTTGGAAAAAAAATTGTAATAATTCTTTGCATTTTAAAGGAGCTGCCTTTGGCAGCTCCTTTGGTGTGAATTAAGAAAGAGGAGATATTTTTTATTTGTCTGTTTTATCTTACGATTACCGCTTCGGTAACGACATCCTTATAGACCTTCAGGAAGATTCTGTTTCCTTCGTCCTCATCAAAGCTCTGAATATCGCTTACCTTAGCAACATTTACGCTGTTTCTTGTTCTTGAAGTGTCAACCGAATATACTGTTATATCTGACGGAAGCTCATAATTTACCGCCTCTGAGCCGTTTACTGTTACGTTTACAGAGTTATCGAATTTCTTCGTAACCTTACCGTAAACCGTTACAAGATTTTCTATCGGCTCATTCTGTGTTTCGGTATCCTTTGCTTTAATGTCCAAAAGCATTCTGTAGCTTACTATTTCGCCGTTTGCGTTAGTCTTGTATTGGATAATGTCGCCTTCCTCAAGCTTTCCGCCCTCTTTTGCAAGAACAGTGTCGTCTTCGGCATAGACCTCTGTTTCCTTACCCTCAACAAGCGCTGTTAATAAATCTGTCTGTTCATCCTCATCATTATTGGCATCAGCTACGCTCTTAACCACAGCTATTTTGCTGTCCGCGCTTGCCTTGACTGCCGAATTTGTAAGAACTATTACCTTAGCTGTATAGCTTTCTGTCATATCATAAACGAATGCGTCATATTTCTGCTCGTCCTCGAATATATCCTTTGTTTCTATTGAATAATCCTCGGATTTTTCGTTAATGTTGAAGATTACAGTATTGCTGTCAATTCTTACGTTGCCAAGCTTTGACTGAGCAGCGTTATATTCAGCGTTCTGCAATGCGTAGTTTCTTGTAAAGCTGTCCTCAGCAACTGCGCCGTTGCTGTCGTTTGCCGTATTTAGAACAGTAAGCTTGCCGTCAGCGTTTGTCGAATAAGTTACAAGCTGTTTTACAGTTGAGCCTTCATTTCTCAACGCCTTTACAACATCCTCAGCTTTAACTCCGCTTTGGTCGTTAAATCTGATTTTTGCGTTGCCTGTGATAACTTCTTCCTCACCTGCCTTTGTGAACAGCTTGAAGGAGGATACCTGTCTGCCGTCGTCAGTATAAGCATTTGTAAGATAAGCATAGCCTGAGCTTAAGCGTGACGCTGTGTCAACTGCCGCAATTTTGCCTTCTATATCAAGGTAGAATTTGCCTTCCATGCCGATTTTCAATGTGTCGGTATAATTAGCCGCAACATCATAATGCTTGCCGTCTACAAATACGCCGTCATTGTCTGTTCCCGTGATTTTACCTTCAACAACCGTATTTGTCACAACGATGTCATAAAGCTCGCCGTCAAGGCTTTTTACGATTGACAATACATCATATTCGTTAAGGTCTGCAATGTCTATTTCATCAAGACCCTTTGTTATTCTGTAGTCAACATCATCAAGCTTTAATGTCTTTGCGCTGTATTTATCTACAATTTTGTTTGACGCGGTAACTTCTTCTACGACCATATTTTCATAATTAGTTACAAATACAATGTCGTATTTTCCGTCTCTGTCCGTATCAAGCATAGCAATTTGACCTGCCTTATCCTTGATGTTTAAAAGCTCATCGCTCTTTTCAGCGTTTTTGCCGTTATAGATGAACGCATAATCGGGAGCTAATTCAGCAACTGTCGTTCTTGAATTGTTTGCATCATTATAATATTCAATTGCTGTATTTGAATTTTTTGTTGTAAGCTTTGAGAAATCCTCAGCTTTCACAACAAGCTCCTTATTTTGGCTCTTTATCGGCATTGCAAGAATAACTTCATCGACGCCGTTATCATTTTCCTTTACATAATAATCTACATTGTAGCCTAAAAGATTGTTCATGTTATAGGCTGTGTTATAAGTTTTTCCGTCTATTTTAATCTGACCCTTTGCAAGTGAGGAATTGCCCTTTATCGCAGACTTTTCTATAGCCTCGATTTGACCCTCGCCTTTTGTGACTTCCAATCTGTCTTTAAGCAGAGTTTTATCTGTCACTTCATATCTGACATTAGCTCCGTAGCTTGTCTGCTCCATTGTGTTTACTTCAAGAGCATTCTTTGTAAGATAAGCTACATTGCCTCTTGAAATCGGCTGGAGCATTGAGCCTTTCACGTTCTTTGCAAGACCGATTGACGTTCCCACCGTAACATAACCGTTAGGATAGCCGCCCTTTTCTCTTGCTGAAATATCATAGCCTGCCGCTCTTATCATAATCGCCATAGCTTCTGAATAGTTTATCGGGTCATTCGGTCTGAATTTACCGTCGCCGTCACCCTCGATAAGCCCCTGCTGTGTCGCGATGTCGATATATCCGCTTGCCCAATGGTCTGCGTTTACGTCGGAGAATTTAACATTTCCATTTGCTGCCTTTGCAGCCTCGTCAAGACCAATTGCATGGACAGCCATCTTGGCAACCTCTGAACGGATTATCGTATCGTCAAGTCTGAATTTACCGTTTTCGTCGCCGTTCATTATTTTAAGCGCCGAAAGTACCTGTACGGGTTCTTCATAAGCTGTTCCCGCTACATCCTCGGGAATTACGGCATAAGCCGAAGCGCATGAAGCGAATGTCCCTGCCGCGATTAACGCGCTTAGAATGTTTTTTGAAAACTTGTTCATATCTTAACCTCCTGTACGGGGTAACCCCCTTGTCCTTAAAATATGCCTTCCATGATTGACGTCTGATGACTTATGTCAACCACAGTTCATATCATACAGCATTTCAATACGAATTTCAAGCTGTAAGTTATGGTAATTGCATGCTGAAAAAAACGCCGTTATATATATAAATCGTAGAAACGAAAAAAAATCTCAAAAATTTTCCAAATTTGGAAAATTTTTGAGATTTTAAATCACTCAACTACTTAATTATTTACCGGGCTTAAAGAAATTGGGAACATCAATATTTCCCATACCGGGCTTTAACTTTCTCGCAAAAATTGCGTCCTCGTCATCAAGCGATGACGTATAGCTTGACGGCTGTCTTGATGAACCCTGCGCAAACTTCGGTGTAATGCGCTTTATGGAGTCTCCGGACTTGTCCTTTCTGCGTGACAAGCCTCCGTCAAGACCGGTAGCAATAAGCGTAACTTTAATTTCGTCCTTCAAATTATCGTCCATTGCCGTTCCGACAATTATGTTCGCTTCCTCTGATACCATATCACGGACAATTCCCGAAACCTCTCCCATATCAACAAGCGAGAACTCACTGCCGCCTGTGATATTAAGCAATACATTTTCCGCACCTGAAATATTAGTTTCAAGAAGCGGGCTTTCTATTGCCGCTCTTACAGCGTCAGACGCCGCATTTTCGCCCTTGCCTATACCGATACCCATGTGAGCTACACCGCTGTCCTTCATAATAGTTCTTACATCGGCAAAGTCACAATTCATAATACCCTTTTGATTAATTATTTCAATAATTCCCTGTACGCCCTGACGAAGAACATCGTCGGCAAGCTTAAAGGAATCCTTAATCGTAACCTTTTTATCCGCAATTTTAAGCAGCAGGTCATTAGGAATTGTAACAATAGCGTCA
>CAYUSE010000119.1:0-5021 GCA_964447095.1 uncultured Lachnospiraceae bacterium
TGAAAAGCCTATGGCAGAGCTTGCGGGAGCGGCAGAGCAAATCCGCGTCGGCGACTTAAATTTCGAAGTCATGGGCAGTGACTACGATGAAATAAACGAACTTTGCGAGAATTTTGACGCAATGCGCCGCGAGCTTCAGACGGCAAATGAGCGGGAGCGTGTACTGAAACAGGAGCGGAGTATGCTTCTTGCAAACATTTCGCATGATTTAAAAACTCCCATTACTTCAATAAGAGGCTATATTGACGGCATACGCGACGGAATCGCGGATACACCCGAAAAAATGAACAGGTATATCGACACAATTTATTCGAAGGCGAAAACGATTGATGACATGGTAAATAATTTATCAATGTTTTCGCGTCTTGAAATGTCGAAGCTTGACTTTAATTTTAAAAATATCGACTTGAATGGATTTTTACGCAGTTTTTCTGATGATATTCGTCTTGATTTGGAAAAAAACAACATTGAGCTTGTTACGGATATTTCTGAGGAAGCAACGCCCGTCAGAGCCGACACAGAAAAACTCAGGAGAGTGTTCTCAAATCTCATCGATAATGCTGTAAAATACGGAAACAGCGAAAATCCGCGTATTGAAATAAAAAGCGAGCCGGGCGCAGCCGGAACTTATGTATATATAATAGATAACGGTATAGGAATTGAGGAAAGCGAAATTCAAAATGTTTTTGAAGGCTTTTACCGTGTAGACAGCTCGCGCAGCATCAAGGGCAGCGGTCTGGGGCTCGGCATTGTGAAGCAGATTGTGGAAAAGCACGACGGAAAAATCTGGCTTAAAAGCGACGGCTTGGGCAAAGGTACTACCGCAGTGATATATATGCCTGCAGCAAAACAATAAAGGAGACAAAACCATGAAAAAGATACTGATTATAGAAGACGACAATGCAATTGCGGAATTGGAGCGCGATTATCTGGAAATAAATGATTTTGAATGCGAAATTGCGCTAAGCGGCACAGACGGTCTTAATAAGGCTCTTTCCTATGATTATGACCTGATTATAATCGACATTATGCTGCCGGGGCTCGACGGCTTTTCCGTAATTACCGAGCTTCGCAAAATCAAGCAAACACCTGTGATATTTCTGTCTGCAAAATCAGAGGATATAGACAAAATCCGAGGTCTTGGATTAGGAGCTGACGATTATATGACAAAGCCGTTTTCACCCAGCGAGCTTGTAGCGCGCGTCAAGGCGCATATATCGCGCCATGAAATACTGACAAACGGCTCGTCCGACATCATATCGCGCCGAAGTCTGATAATCAACAAGGACGCGCACACGGTAACAGTCGGCGGCAAACTGATTTCTCTTACAGCGAAAGAATACGACCTTCTGCTGTTTTTGGCCGAAAACCCCAACCGCGCATTTTCAAAGGATTATTTGTTCGACAGGGTTTGGGGCATGGACGCATTGGGCGATGTTTCAACCGTAACCGTGCATATACAGCGCGTCCGTGACAAAATCAATATAAATAATGAAAATTTCATAGAAACAGTATGGGGAGTGGGTTATAAGTTCTCATAATTCCAAAAAATGTCCCGAAACTATTGTTTTAATTTCGTATATGTTATATAATATATATAATTATGTATATATTACGATAGGAGAAAAATAATGAACAGTGTAAATTTATATGTTGTGGTTCCATGCTATAACGAAGAAGAGGTTCTTCCCGAAACCTCCCGTCAGATGCTCAAGCTTTTTGACGAGATGAAAACGGACGGACTGATAAATGACAAGAGCCGGATTGTGTTTGTTGACGACGGTTCAAAAGATAAAACATGGGAGATTATTGACGCGCTGTCAAATGAACATACAGAAATTGCAGGAATTAAGCTTGCCAGAAACGCCGGACATCAGAATGCGCTTTTGGGCGGTCTGATGACTGTTAAAAATGACTGCGACTGCGCGATTTCAATTGACGCGGATTTGCAGGACGACATTCACACGATACCCGATATGGTCAGAGCCTTTCAGGACGGCTGTGATATAGTTTACGGTGTACGCGATAAACGCGAAACCGATACATTTTTTAAGCGTACCACCGCAGAGGGCTTTTATAAACTAATGAGCTTTATGGGCGTCAAAATTGTGTTTAATCATGCCGATTACCGCTTGATGTCAAGGCGCGCCTTGGAGGAATTTTCAAAATTTCCCGAAAGAAATCTGTTCCTGCGCGGAATGGTGCCGCTTGTCGGCTTTAAATCAACAAGCGTGTATTATCACAGAAACGAGCGTTTTGCGGGACAATCAAAATATCCGCTGAAAAAAATGATTTCTTTTGCGTTTGACGGAATTACCTCCTTCAGCATCAGTCCCATTCGGCTTATAAGCACACTGGGGGCGATTGTATGCGTAATTTCAATTGTTATGGCGCTCTACGCTCTCATTCAAAAGCTTATGGGACACACAGACGCAGGATGGGCATCGCTTATGATGTCTATTTGGTTCCTTGGAGGCGTACAGCTTCTGTCAGTCGGTTTAATCGGTGAATATATCGGCAAAATTTATAAGGAAGTAAAGCGCAGACCAAGATATATCATTGAAGAATATAAAAACGAATAAATTTATATGTCAGAAAGGAATTTCGATATGTACGACATTATCATAATCGGCGGCGGCGCAGCAGGAATGAACGCCGCGCTGTACGCAGGACGCGGCGGCATGAAAACGCTTCTTCTCGAAAAAATCGCCTGCGGCGGTCAGGCTGTCAAAACTTACGAAATTGACAATTACCTTGGTTTTGACGAAAATCCCACAGGCTTAGAGCTTGCGTCCGCCATGGAAAAACACGCAAAAAAATTCGGAGCGGAATTTTCGGCGGAAAACGTAAAGGAAATACGCGGCGCGGATAAGCCTGTAAAGACAATTGTTACGCGCAAAAATGAATATCAAACCAAAGCGGTTATTTTTGCTTCGGGCGCAAACCCGAAAAAGCTCGGAATTGACGGAGAGGAACGCCTTGCCGGAGCAGGTGTGAGCTACTGCGCTACATGCGACGGCGCGTTTTTCAAAGGCAAGGACGTTGTTGTAATCGGCGGCGGAAACACCGCATGTGAGGACGCTCTGTATCTTGCCAATTTCTGCGAAAACATTTATTTGTTAAATCGCTCGAAGCGTTTCCGCGCGGCGGCGACAATTCTTGAAAAGGTAAAGTCAAATCCTAAAATCACGGTTTATACCGATGTTGTCGCGGAAAGCTTTGACGGAAACACAACTCTCGAAAGGGTGATTGTGAAAAATACGGCAACGGGCGAGCGCGGATTTTTTAATGCCGCGGGCGCAGTTGTGGCAATCGGCGTAACGCCCGAATCAACGCTCGCAAAGCAATGCGGAGTTGAAACCTGCCCTCTTGGCTTTATAAAAACAGATATGTATTTAAAAACTAATATTAACGGCATTTTTGCCGCAGGAGATGTCCGTGTATCACCGCTTCGGCAGGTTATTACCGCGGCGGCGGACGGAGCAATCGCAGCAACATCTGCAATAAATTACATTAACGAGGTAAACGAATGAAACTGATTAAAAACGCGCATATTTTTGCAATGGACGGCAATGAATACAAAAACGGCTGCGTGCTGTTTGACGATAAAATCCTGTATGCAGGCGAAAACAAGGATTTTCCCGAAGCGGACGAGGTAATTGACGCAAAGGGGCTTATTGTCACACCTGGACTTATTGACGCGCATTGTCATCTTGGAATGTTTGAGGACTCTCTCGGCTTTGAGGGTGATGACGGCAATGAGGACAGCGACCCCGCAACGCCGCATCTGCGCGCCATAGACGCAATAAATCCGTTTGACCGCGGCTTTGATGAGGCACGAAGCGCAGGAATTACAACTGTCGTAACAGGTCCCGGAAGCGCAAACCCCGTAGGCGGTCAGTTTGCCGCATTAAAAACAGCGGGAATTTGCGTTGACGACATGATTATAAAATCGCCCGTGGCAATGAAATTTGCGCTCGGGGAAAACCCCAAAACTGTGTATAACGAAAAAAATCAAGCGCCCGTAACGCGTATGGGAACAATGGCAATTATAAGGGAATTGCTGATGAAAGCAAAAAACTATAAAGAACAGCTTGAATTATATTATGAAGATAAAGAGGAGAACGATAAGCCCGAATACGATATTAAGCTTGAAGCTATGCTTCCCGTTTTAAGCCGTGAAATCCCCGTCAAAATCCACGCGCACCGCGCAGACGATATTTGCAGTGCGATACGCTTAAAAAAGGAATTTGATATTGACGTGACAATCGAGCATTGTTCGGACGGCGACAGAATAGCCGATATTTTAGAGCGCGAAAAGCTGCCTGTAATGCTTGGTCCCACGCTTTCCGACAGGAGCAAGCCGGAGCTTTCAAATCTCACTTTTGACACATACAAAAACTTATCGGACAAAGGAATTGACACAGCCATTATCACCGACCACCCCGAAATAACAATCGGAAATCTTCCGCTTTGCGCCGTTATGGCAGTAAAGCATGGTATGGATAAAATGAAAGCTCTTTCGGGAATTACAATAACGGCGGCAAAAAACTGCCGAATTGATAATCGTGTCGGAAGCCTTGAAAAAGGCAAGGACGCGGATATTTGTATCTGGACAAAATCACCCGTTGAATTTGACGCGGAATGTTTAAGTGTTTTTATTGACGGAAAAAAAGTAAAATAAACTATTCAAACAGCCGTTTTGATGTTTCAAACGGAACGGAGTAACCGTTCATAACAGGGCGCGTCATACTCTCGAATTTACCGTTTTTCATCAAATAAACGCGGCTGTTTTTATCTATATTTTCTATCTTGTATTCCGATTTACCGTTTGGCGCAAGCACATCAAACGGCGGCAAATACGCCGTTTCCATGCGGCAGCCCGTTAAAGCTCCGCTGTCGCTGTATGAAGCTGTAATAATCGGCACGGCCTGTTCCGACGGCATTAAATTCTGCAAATCAAGCCTGTCACCGTCATGCATGCCGCTCGCTTTTATTGTAATATCACTGCTCGCGCCGTA
>CAYUSE010000120.1:0-2749 GCA_964447095.1 uncultured Lachnospiraceae bacterium
GTAATCAATACGGTATTTTCATAATGAGCCGATAAGCTTCCGTCCTCGGTTACAATTGTCCAATCATCATCAAGCACACATACTTTATAATGACCGGCGTTTACCATAGGCTCAACCGCTATGGTCATACCTGCGGCAAGCTTTACACCTTTTCCGGCAATGCCGAAATTCGGCACTGACGGATCCTCATGAAGCTGTGTTCCTATTCCATGACCGACCAGATCACGGACAACGCTGTAGCCGTGTGATTCAACATACTTTTGAATTGCGGACGAAGCATCACCTAATTTGGCACCATGCTTTAAATACTTCATACCCTCAAAGAAGCTTTCCCGAGTTACGTCGATAAGCTTTTGCGCCTCAGCGCTGATTTTACCGACAGGGAAGGTTCTTGCCGCGTCGCTATGCCATCCGTCAAGGACAGTACCCATATCGACGCTTATAATATCGCCTTCCTTTAAAACTGCTCTCTTGCTCGGTATTCCGTGAACAACCTCATCATTTATTGATGTGCATATACTTCCCGGAAATCCGTTATAATTGAGAAAGTTCGGTTTGCCTCCTCTTGATATTATATAGTCATGCGCTAATTTATCAAGCTGCGCCGTTGTAACTCCCGGCTTAATATGCTGTTCCAATAAGTCGAGAGTTTCTTTTGTAATCTGAGCTGACGCTCTCATTTTTTCGACTTGTTTTGCTGATTTAATCGTTATCATAAATCACACCTCAAGTCCTAAAGCCTTTGCGACATTTTTTGTTGTGTCTTCTAACTTCTCTTCACCGTTTGCGGTGACAAGCAGTCCAAGCTTTTCATAATATGCTTTAATCGGTTCTGTCTCGGTATGATAAATGTTAAGCCGGTTCTTGATAGTTTCCGGATTATCGTCGGCTCGCTGAATTAAATCACCGCCGCACTTATTGCATTTACCCTCAGTCTTAAAGGTATCGAACGCTACATTGTACGGAGCTCCGCACTTCGTGCATTCGCGTCTTGATGAAAGACGTTCAACAATTTTTTCATCCTCAACTTCAAGCGATAACACCTTATCAATTTTAACTCCCGATTTTGTCAAAGCCTCTGCCTGCGCGATTGTGCGGGGAAATCCGTCAAGGATAAATCCTTTTTCACAATCGGGCTTTGAGAGTCTTTCTTTAACAAGCTTAATCATCTCGTCATCCGGAACAAGCTTACCATCGTTTATGAGCTTTTCAACTCTTTTTCCGATTTCCGTCTGTTCCTTGATAGCGGTTCTTAGCATAACACCTGTTGAAATCGTATCAATGCCTAAACGCTTCGATAAAATTTCACCCTGAGTGCCTTTTCCTGCGCCCGGAGGGCCCATCAATACTAAATTCATATCAATTCTGCCTTTCTCCGCCGCGGATTACTCTAAAAATCCCTTGTAGTGACGCATTACCATTTGCGACTCTATCTGCTTAACTGTTTCAAGCGCAACGCCTTCCATAATCAAAAGCGATGTACCGCCAAGCTGTAATGAGTTCACATGGAATACCGCGCCGACAACAACCGGCATGATAGCGATAATTCCTAAGAAGATTGAACCGATAAGGTTTAATCTTGACGAAACCTTGCCTATATAATCGCTTGTCGGCTTGCCGGGTCTGATACCCGGAATATATCCGCCGCTCTTCTTCATATTATTTGCCAGCTCAATCGGATTAAACTGAATTGACGAATAGAAATATGTGAAGAAGATAATCAGCAGGAAGTATATTACCGCATAAACCACGCTAGTCCATGCAGGACCAAGGCCTGCTGACAAGCATCCCAAAACATAATATCCAAGTCCTGATGTCGGAAGATTTCCTCCTGACACAAGTCTTACAATAGTTGCAGGGAACGCCATAATACTTGACGCAAAGATAATCGGCATAACGCCGCCCATTGCAACCTTAATCGGAATATTTGTGCTTTGACCGCCGTACATCTTTCTGCCTACAACACGCTTAGCGTACTGTACGGGAACACGGCGTTCCGCATCCGAGAAAAATACGACGAACGTGACTGCGGCTACTGCTACAACAATAATTGCCGCTACGATTATAAGACCCTTTACAGTAAATCCTGTTGAAAGGAACTGTTCATATATAGCTTTGCATGCTGTCGGTATTCTTGATACGATACCGGCAAAGATAATCATGGAAACACCGTTTCCAAGACCCTTTTCTGTAATCAATTCGCCTAACCATACAAGGAATGCCGTACCCGCTGTAAATGTAAGAACAATTACGAAGAAGGTAAGCACGCTCGGATTTGTAATCGCGTCAAGTCCCGACTGCGCTCTCATGTTATAAAGCGTTACATAAAGACCTGCGCCCTGTACGAAACCAAGAACAATACCTAAATATCTTGTAATCTTGTTCAGCTTTTTTCTGCCCTCAACACCTTCTTTTGCAAGACGCTCAAGAGAAGGAATTGCAACAGTCAAAAGCTGAATGATAATTGATGCATTGATGTATGGTGAAACACCAAGCGCCATAACGGTCGCATTTGAGAACGCTCCGCCTGTAAATACATCGAACAAGCTGAACAAGTCTGTTCCGCCGCTGCCAAGGAAAGCCTGCATTGCTTCCGTACTAAGATACGGCACAGGAATATGCGCGCCAAATCTGAATAGTACAAGCATCATCAAAGTGAAAAGTATTCTGCGTCTTAAATCAGGGATTTTCCATGCGTTTCTTAATGTCTGAAGCACTTTATATCACCTCTGCCTTTCCGCCCGCCTTT
>CAYUSE010000120.1:2849-5005 GCA_964447095.1 uncultured Lachnospiraceae bacterium
GCGTTTCTTAATGTCTGAAGCACTTTATATCACCTCTGCCTTTCCGCCCGCCTTTTCAATCTTTTCCTTAGCCGATGCGCTTAGCTTTGCAACTTTTACGTTGAACTTCTTTGTAACTTCGCCTCTTCCTAAAATCTTAACGCCGTCAAGAGTTTTGCTGATGATGCCGTTATCCTTTAGTACCTCTGCTGTTACTTCGCATCCGTCTTCAAGCTTATCTAAAGCTTCAACATTGATTGTAACATACTGCTTTGCAAATATATTCTTAAAACCGCGCTTAGGCAAACGTCTGTATAACGGCATCTGACCGCCTTCAAAGCCCGGTCTTACACCGCCGCCCGATCTTGCGTTCTGACCCTTATGACCCTTACCCGAAGTCTTGCCGGTTCCTGAACCTATACCTCTGCCCACTCTCTTCGGAGCGAACTTTGAGCCTTCTGCAGGTTGTAGTTCATCTAATCTCATTTGCTACACCTCCTTGTCAAATTTAGATTTCTTCTACTGTTACAAGGTGTGATACCTTGTTTACCATTCCGCGAATCTGCGGTGTGTCGTTCTGCTCAACAACACTTCTTATTTTCTTTAAGCCAAGAGCTTCAACCGTTGCAATCTGGTCTTTCTTTCTGCCGATTGTGCTCTTAACCAGCGTAATCTTTAATTTAGCCATTGTGCGTTCCTCCCTTAACCCTTAATCTGGTCTACGGTCTTACCGCGAAGCGCAGCAACTTTTTCAATCTGCTTCAATTCCGATAAGCCCTGGATAGTAGCACTTACTACATTTCTCTTATTATTTGATCTCAGGCACTTTGTTCTGATGTCCTTTACGCCTGCAAGCTCAAGCACCGCACGGGCAGCTCCGCCCGCGATAACGCCTGTACCTTCTGCAGCCGGCTTTAACAAAACCTTGCCTGCGCCGTGAATACCCATTATCTCGTGAGGAATTGTCGAACCTACAAGCGGAACATTGATAATGTTCTTCTTTGCAGTCTCGATACCCTTTCTTATAGCGTCGGGTATTTCAGCAGCCTTACCCTGACCGCAGCCTACATGACCGTTTCTGTCACCGACTACAACCAGCGCGGAAAATCTCATTGTTCTTCCGCCCTTGACTGTCTTTGCAACACGATTGATTGCAACAACATTTTCTTCAAGCTCTAACGCTTCTGCGTCTATTCTTTCAGCCACTTTTTCGTCCTCCTTCTTTAGAATTCCAAGCCGCCTTCTCTTGCGCCTTCTGCAAGAGCAGCAACTCTGCCGTGATATACATATCCGCCTCTGTCGAATACTACTTCCTTAATACCGGCTGATAAAGCCTTTTCGGCAATCTTCTTGCCAACTGACTTTGCGCCCTCGATATTACCGCCGTAGCCTTCAAAATCCTTATCCATGCTTGAAGCTGCTACCAATGTAACACCCTTAACATCGTCGATAACCTGAGCGTATATGTGATTAGCACTTCTGAATACGTTTAGACGAGGTCTCTCCGCAGTACCGGAGATGTTCTTTCTAACTCTGTTGTGGCGGCGAACTCTTGCCGCGTTAGTATCAATTTTCTTAATCATTTAAGAACACTCCTTTCAATTATTTCTTCTTAGCTCCTGCTTTACCTTCTTTACGTCTGATATGCTCTTCAAGATACTTAATACCCTTGCCCTTATAAGGTTCAGGCTGTCTGAACTCTCTGATTTTTGCAGCGGTTGCGCCAACGTCTTCCTTGTTTGCGCCCTTTACAATAATTCTGTTCGGAGCCGGCACTTCAATTGTTACACCCTCTTTTGCCTCATACAAAACGGGATGTGAGTAACCCAAGCTCAAATTAAGCGTCTTGCCCTGCATAGCTGCTCTGTAACCAACACCGTTGATTTCAAGCTCCTTCGTAAAACCGTCGGTAACGCCGATAACCATATTGTTTACAAGTGTTCTTGTTAAACCATGCAATGACTTATGCATTTTATCTTCTGACGGTCTTTTAACCGTAATAACTCCGTCCTTTAACTCAATAATCATATCGGGATGAAGTGTTCTTGTCAAAGTACCGTTTTTACCTTTTACAGTAACCTCATTTGTATCACTGATCTTAACCTCTACTCCGGCAGGAACAGTGATAGGTAAATTACCTATTCTTGACATAGGATTTTCCTCCTTAACTTAAATTT
>CAYUSE010000121.1:0-1811 GCA_964447095.1 uncultured Lachnospiraceae bacterium
ATTGTTGATATTTTAAAAGCCGATTTAACGGCAAAATCGGTTGACCTGTCCGAATTTAATATAGCTTTGACGCAGGTTGAAACGGTTTACGGCAATGCTGACATCGCCGAAAACGGTGATATTACATATTTTTACGCCGACCCCAACACAACGCCATCAATCAAAAACGGCAGCTTTAAGGCATTGTTTACGCTGTCTATAGACGACGCTGAAATTACGCTTGACGTTCCCGTTATCGTTTACTGGGACCAGGACAAAGTACGCGAAACAATGAAATCGGAGATACTCGACAATGTAACGGCGAACAGCATTTTAGGCGAAAATACGGCGGCTGACCACATCACGGATAATCTCGTTTTGCCGAAGGTCGTGGACGATAAAAAGTGGACGCTTGTATCATGGCAGTCATCAGACGAAAGCGTAATTTCCGTAAGCAGCGAAAATCAGACGACAGCAGATACGCTGTTTAATCCGTACGTCGGAAAAATCAAGCGCGGCGCGGAGGACAAAACCGTGACGCTCACGGCGATATTCAATTTCCAGCTTACAAATGATATAACAGGCTCGGAAGCTCCAATTACAATGAGCAAAACATTTGACGTTACGGTTAAAGCTGTCGGAACAGAAGAAATCGAAGCGATAAAGCAGGATTTAAGCGATAAGCTCGACGCGGGATTTGAAAAGTCAGGACTTTCCGATGCGGTATCGGGCGAAAAATTAACAGAAAAAGACGGCAAATATACGGCTTTAAATGACATACTCTTCCCCACTACGCGCGATTTCGGTGTAGACGGAAAATATTACCCCGTTACGATAACAACAGACAGCGAAGCAATAGAAGCGCCCGACGTAAATAACGCCGCACGCGCAGCCGTTTACCGTCCCGCTGTCGGAAAACCTGACGCAGACGCAAAAGTTACAGTTACGATTACCGACAAAAATTCAAATATATCGGTATCACGTGATTTTAATGTAACTGTTCCCGCTCTTACAAGCGAGGAAGTCAATGCCGAAAAAGCATTGATGCAGAAGGTAAAGAACGCGTACTTTGACGGAATTAAGGGCGAAAATACAGACAAAGACAACATATCGGCTAATCTTGCGCCGTTCTTTGAGGTTTATGAGGATAACGGCAGTCTTGTATGGGTACGCGATAACGCGTCAAAGTCAAATCATGGAATTATTGCCGAGCCGATTGAGGGCTGGGAGGAATTGGAGGCATGGCGGCTCTTTAAATCCTCAAATCCTGCTGTTGTATCGCACGAAAATTTACTTGTAACTGTTCCCAAAAAAGCAAAATCCGTAAATATCAGCAGTGTGCTGTCGAGCGAAACGCTCGGCAGATACGGCGAGCTTTATAAAAGCGACCCCGTAAAATTTGCGGACTATGCCGACATGGCGGATTTATACCGTCAGAGCGTAAGCGCGGACATTGTTGTAAGAGGAAAATCAACGCCCTCAAATATGCGCCCCATGGCGGTTGAGGAAACTGTAGACGTCACATTTACCTTAAAGGACAGCAGCGGCGCGCTCATAAAAAAGACCTCATATAAAAATCTTGACGAGGGCGTGAGCGTATTTGACGTGTTCAAAAAGGCGCTTACGGAAAACGGCTATAAATTCGATAAAAAAGGCAGCTACATCACATCTGTTACAACGCCTGACGGACGGACGATTAAGGAGCTTTCCGAGGGCGCAAATTCGGGCTGGCTATACAGAGTAAACGGCAAAATCCCCGAAGTTAATATGGGCGCGTGCGGTCTTTCGGACGGCGACGACATAATTGTGTTCTTCACCAAGGACTACTCAAA
>CAYUSE010000121.1:1911-4987 GCA_964447095.1 uncultured Lachnospiraceae bacterium
GCGCTTAACGCAATAGGCAAAAACCCCGAAAATGTGGAGGGATATAATCTTCTCGCGCCGCTTGCCGACTATGACACGACTATAGCGCAGGGAATAAACGGCGCGGCGTGGGCGCTTATCGCTCTCGACAGCGGAAATTACAGTATTCCCGAAAATACGGGCGCAAAAACGCAGGCAACGCGTGACAAGTACATATCACGAATTTTAGCGTGTCAGCTCCCCTCGGGCGGCTTCGCGCTGTCGGCTGACGCTGCGGAAGCGGACATAGACATCACCGCAATGGCTCTCCGCACGCTTGCGCCGTATCAGAACAATTCCTTCGTAAAGACGGCAACGGATAAGGCAGTCGCGTTTTTATCGAAGTCGCAGACTGCAAACGGCGGATTTTTAAGCTATGGTGAGGAATGCTCGGAAAGCGCGGCGCAGGTAATTATCGCGCTCAGCGCCTTGGGAATTTCGCCAAGCGACAGCCGCTTTGTGAAGAACGGTAAAACAATCCTTGACAATCTGATGACGTTCTATGTCAATGGGGGCGGATTTAAGCATGTGATTGGCGACAAGTCAGCAAATGTCATGTCAACCGAACAGGCTCTTATGTGCCTCAACACGGTTTGCGGAACGGAAATCAGCGGCAAAAAGGCAACGGAAACAGCGTTCGGTTCATTGCTTAAACTTATGCCCGTATTTTACTTGATTTATAACAGATAATGCGGTATAATTTAACATGAGGTGTTTACTATGAGAAGGGTCAAAATAACAGCATTTATTATGTCTGTTATTTTGACGCTTTCTTTTTGTATAGAAGGCTGTTCTGTAAAGCCATCGTCCGGGGTACAGTCATACGCAACCGAAGCCTCGAGGAAGAAAAAGAAAAAGTCAAAAGCTAAGAAGAAGGCTTCGCCCTCCACCGCTCCGTCCGAGGCGGCAGAACCGCAAAACGGCGGCGAAGAGGAACTGCCGATTGATGAATATCCGATTGAAGCGGACATTGAAGACGAATACATATATGACGACGGCAACATTGAATATTCCGAAGAAAACGGAATGATTATTGACGCGGAAACAGGCAAAGACGAATATAACACCGAGCCTGTTCCCGAGGGTATGCCTATTCCTGTTGAACCTCAGGAAGCAGTTGTTACCGATAAAAAGCTAACCTGTACATTTTCTATCAGGTGCGATGCAATTTTAAACAACTTAAATAAGCTAAACAAAGAAAAAATAGAGCTTATTCCGCATGACGGTGTAATTTTACCGGCAGCCTCAGTTGAATTTAACGAGGGCGAAAGCGTTTTTGACGTGCTTCTGCGCGAAACAAAAAAACAAAAAATACATTTTGATTTCAGCAAAACTCCAGCTTATAACAGCGTGTATGTAAACGGTATCGGCAATATCTATGAGCTCGACTGCGGAGATTTATCGGGCTGGACATACAAAGTAAACGGTTTGTCGCCAAATTACGGCTGTTCCCGTTATCAGCTTCATGATAATGACATCGTGGAATGGCTGTATTCATGCGATTTGGGAAAAGACATATAGGAAGGTGAATAACGTGAACAGTTTCAAAGCATATCATCCAATTGTGAATTTTCTGTATTTTATGTTTGTAATTGGATTTTCAATGTTTTCATTAAATCCTGTATGCATAATTATTTCCCTTTCCTGCGCCTTTATTTATTCTGTAATTTTGAAAGGCAAAAAAGCAATAAAAATAAATCTTTTATATATGATACCCGTTATGATAGGGACTGCCTTGATAAATCCCGTTTTTAATCATGAGGGCATCACTATTTTAACGTATTTGCCAAGCGGAAATCCTCTGACGCTTGAAAGCATTCTCTATGGCTTATTCGCGTCAATGCTTCTTGTATGTGTTATATGCCACTTTTCATGCTTTAATGAAATTATGACGAGCGATAAGCTTATGTATCTGTTTTCAGGAATTATTCCTTTCCTGTCGCTTGTGCTGTCAATGACTTTGCGGTTTGTACCGCGGTTTTTATCGGAAATTAAAAGCATAAGAAGCTCTCAAAAATGCATTCACGCCGAAAACCGCAGCAATGTTTTGCAAAAAATAAAAAGCGGGCTTTCCGTTTTATCTGCTATGACCTCATGGTCGCTTGAAAGCTCGATTGAAACAGCGGACAGCATGAAGGCTCGTGGGTTTGGACTGCGTAAGCGTACAGCATTTTCCGTATTTAAAATCACCAAACGCGATGTATCAGCGATTGTTGCTATTCTATTTTTAAGTATTTATACTTTATCGGCACAGCTCATCGGGAAAATGCGATTTAGATTTTTTCCGTCCGTAAAATACGCGCAGATGTCGGCTTTTGGCATAAGCGCATTTATCTGTTTCTTCGCGCTTTGCGCGTTTCCTATTATTATTGAGATTGGGGGAATAATACAATGGAATGTTATAAAATCGAAAATCTGACGTTTTGCTATCCTTCGCGGACTGCAAATGCCCTAAACAATGTTTCATTTACAGTAAATCAAGGCGAATTTATAACTCTTTGCGGAGCATCCGGCTGCGGCAAAACCACGCTTTTAAGGCTCATGAAGCCGTCGCTTGCACCTCACGGCGAAAAACAAGGCGTTATTTATTTTGAGGGCGGCAATATTTCAGAAGTCAACGCGTTTTATGACGCGTCAAAAATCGGTTTTGTCGGACAAGACCCCGAAAATCAAATTGTTACCGACAAGGTATGGCACGAGCTTGCCTTCGGGCTTGAAAATCTCGGTTATAAACAAGAAGAAATCCGCGCGCGCGTTTCGGAAACAGCGTCCTTTTTCGGAATAGGAAATTGGTTTTATAAAAGCGTCACAGAGCTTTCAGGAGGGCAAAAGCAGATTTTAAATCTCGCTTCAATCATGGTCATGCAGCCGTCTGTTTTGATATTGGACGAACCAACAAGCAGTCTTGACCCGATTGCCGCAAATGAATTTTTGCAATTGCTTGCAAAAATCAACCGCGAACTCGGCATTACCGTGATTTTATCCGAGCACAGATTGGAAGAAGCATTTCCTCTGTCAGACAGAATTATAGCTCTTGACAAAGGTAAAATTATATCTG
>CAYUSE010000122.1:0-1214 GCA_964447095.1 uncultured Lachnospiraceae bacterium
GAAATCAAAATTGTTGAAATGGCGACGGTCGGCGACAGCTTACCGATACCGAGCATTACCGTGACGGTGATAATCAGTCCAAGAACACCGCCTAAAAGATACCATTTGTTTACGTCTGCAATTTCGCGGAACGCGCCCTTACCGAAAATAAAAACAGCTATTACCGAAAGCAAAAATGCCGTTCCCTGAACGAACGCGTTGCTTTCGTAAAGACCGATTTTTTCGCCGAGACGCGTGTTCATCACGCCCTGAACGCTCATTGCCGCGCCGGCTATAATGCTATAAATAAATCCCATAAAAATTCCTCCCGAAAATGTATTTTACGGGTAGTTTTTACGGGATTTTTTGTTTTTATTCCGATAATATTATTTTTAGACAATTACAACAGGCTTTGTAATTCCGCCGTTGTCATTTGCGTTTTCGCTGTAGATTATAACGGCGATTTCGCATTTGCCTGAAATTCCGTTAAGCGGAATTTGAATTTTATTTCCCCATGCGCATTTGTCGCTGAATACCTCTTTGCCGTTTATGAAAATTTCTGCCGATGTTCCCGAGATGTCCTTGAAAATCAGCGTTGTGTCGCTGTCGGAAATCTCGGCGGCTGTCTTATAAAGCGCGTAGCCCGTATTGCCGTCAAACGCCTCGTCAAAGCCGTGTCCTGCAGTTATGACAGCCCATGTGTTCATGTCGTTATCCTCAATTTTTACATTCGGGTCGGGACGCTCTTTTGAGAGTGAAACAGTCATTCGCCATGTTGAAACATATTTCTCGGTTACGGATTTTACATATGTTATTTTAGTGTCCCTTTCTTTGGTGGGGACAGTAAACTCGGCAGGGGATATACCGTCGGCTTCCGCAATAAGCGTAACGGCTTTTTCACCGTCGTTTTGTTTTACGATTACCTGACATAAGCTGTTAAATAATTTGCGCCTGTCGGCTTTATCAGCCTCGTGCGAATTAGGGTCGCCGTTTCCGACGCCGAGTATCTCGCCGCCCTCTACGGAAAAGCGTATCAAATTACCGGCTGTCGGAACGGGTATCCCGTTTTCGTCAACGCCTGTGATATTAAAAGCTATGGCGTCGTCGCAGTCGGCGTATATAAAATCGCGGGAGGGCACTATGGAAAGCGATTTTAGTGTCCCCGAGGTTTTGACCTCGTCCGAGCAAACCGCCTTGCCATCTATATAGCCAATCATTTTTAGTGTCCCTTTTTG
>CAYUSE010000122.1:1314-4983 GCA_964447095.1 uncultured Lachnospiraceae bacterium
TACCGTATCTGTCGCAGAAATCGAGTATTTCGGGCGACGGATTTCCGTGCGCGCAGCGGTATGCGTTTGAGCCCATTTCTTTGAGCAGCTTAATTCTGTATTCGTTTATGCTGTCAGGAACGGCAACGCCGATGCCTGCGTGATCCTGATGATTGCATGTGCCGTATAGCTGAACGCGTCTGCCGTTCAGCGAAAATCCGTTGTCGGGGTCAATTGAAATTTCACGGAAACCAAAGGTGTTTTCCTGCGTGTCAACAAGCGTTTCGTTTTCGTAAAGTTCCGACACCATTGTGTACAGACGCGGGTCGTCAATATCCCATAAATACGGACTGTAGGTAAGAATGTTCTGCGTTACTGCCGTTTCATTTCCGCCTTTTACCGAAAATTCCGTTTCTGCCTTGCCGACGGTGTTGTTTTCGCCGTCAACAATTCTTGAAACGAGCCTGAACGCCTTATCCTCATACGAGGAATTTTCGACATTTGTATCTGTAACTGCGTCCCAGATGTCAACGCTTTTTTTCTCGGGGTGAACAAACACGCCCCAATGCTTAATGTGCAGGGGGTTTTTCTTGTACATATTCACGTGGCGGTAAATTCCCGCGCCTTCGTACCACCAGCCCTCAATGGGAGTTGCGTCAGCAAACACGGTGAGTTCATTTATTTGGTCGCCGTAAACTGCCATATCTGTTATATCAACCGTAAACGAGTTGTAGCCGCTGAAATTGCGCGCGGCGACTGAGCCGTTTATGTATACCACGGAATGGGTCGCGATACCGCCGAATTCAATTAAAATTTGCTTATCTCTGTCGCTGTCGTCAAGGCGGAATTGCTTCTTGTACCAGCCCTTGCCGCGCTCTTTGTAGCCGTTTGCGGGTCCCCATTTTTCTTCAAATTTATTGCAGACTGCAAAATCGTGCGGAAGATTTACGGTTTTCCATTCCGACGCGTTAAAATCGGTTGAAGCTGCGCCTGTCGCGCCGCCTGCTTTTGCCGCCATATAGCAAACAGTGTGCGTATTTGCTTCGGGCATTTTTATATCGCCGCGGTGAAATTTCCAATCCCTGTCTAAGCTGTATTTTTCCATTGTCCGTGCTCCTTTTTATTTTAATATAATACCCATGCCGCAAAAATCGCCGTCGGGCTTTATTGTAATAGTTTTGCGTGAAATTTTCGCGCTGATTTTCGGGTACGTGTCTGAGATTTTATAATTTCCTATAGGCAGCGTGATTTTTGACGGCGTGTTTTTAAATGTGTGAATTACGAGCAGCGCGCCGTTTTCGTTTTTCCTTAAAACTGCCTGCCAGCCCTCGGGGTGGCGGTGGCTTTTCCTGGTGTTCTGCATAATTTCAGACTTGCCGCTTTTGATAAATTCAGACGCTTTTTTGTAAAATTCAATACCGTCGGTTATCGCTTTTCTTTGACGCTTTGAAAGCTCCGTGACATCTCCCGACAGGCACATTCTTCCTAAAAATGCCGCGGCAATGGAATAGTTAATCCGCTTTATGCTGTCGTTTTTGCGGATAACGCACCAAATCTGCGACTGACGCGGTAAAATTGCGCGGTGCAGATTTGCGGCTATAATCGGGATTTCAACACATTCGTGCGCGTCGGAAAACGACGCCATAGAGGACAGCGCCATAAACGACGGCTCGAGCCTGTTTCCTCCCGAGGAACAGTTTTCGATTACGACATCGGGGATTTCACGGCGGATTTCCCTGAAAAACTCCTGCGTCGCCGCCATATTCTGCCGCAAGCCCTCGCCAAGACTGTCGGGATTGTCGCAGCCTATGCCGATAGTTTCGTTGTAATCGACCTTAATATACGAAAAGCCGTTATTCTTCATAAAATCAATGACGCGCTCTTTGAGATACTTCGTAACTTTTTCATCGTTCATGTCCCAGAAACGGCGGTTGCGCGTTGTAAGCGGAATATTGTCGCGCGTGAGCATCATATCGGTGTTGGAATATGCTTTCGCATTTTCGCCGACCGTTTCAAATTCAAACCAAATTCCCGCGCGCATACCGTGAGCCTTTATAAGCTCCGCGGTTTTTGCAATACCCTCGGGAAACAATTCCTTTGACGGTTCGTAGTCGCCCATGCTGCAATACCACGGAACGCCCTCCGTTTTGTACCAGCCGCAGTCTATTACAAAATAATCAATGCCCATTCCGTCAATCGCATTTAAAATACCCTCTATGTTTTCATGCGAGGGATTGCCCCATGTTGTGCAGTATTCGTTGAAAATTACGGGTAAAGTTTCCTCTGACGGCGGAATATCAAGATTATCCTCTTCAGCCGAAACAAGACGCGAAGCAATATCGTCAATTCCGCCTTTGCATACGCTGAGAACCGCGTCGCAGCCCGTGAAGCTTTCGCGGGGCATAACTGTTTTTGTCCAGTGTCCGAATTCGCGGTCGGCGATACCGCCGCTCATACACACACCGTAGTCGCCGCGTGTGATTTCCATTTGCCATGAGGCGGGAACGGACATCATAGAGCCCCAGATTACATGATTTTTCGTATCCTCCAAAGCCGCGAACGGGAAGTAATTTTTAACGGGCATTGAGCCGACCTGACCGAAGCGCAGATTAAACGAATTACCGTAGCACCAGCAGTCCTCAAGCAGCAAATCTTCAAGGCTTTCGGTTACGAGTCTGCCCTCCATGCTCCATTTTGAGCGCAGACGGTGCAGGCAAAGCGTGTTTTCGCCCGCGTCCTTCATGAACGGCGAAATGCCGTATATTGCGAAGCTTGAAAGCATTTCAAGCGTCACGGGCTTGTCGGAGGTGTTTAGGAATTCCGTTGAAACCGTGATGTATTGTCTGCCATCAATGTATGAAACGGTGTGGACGATTTCTGCGCCGTCACTTGATTTTAAATGTGTTTTGATTTTTGTTTCCGTGTCCGTTTTAATGATTTTCTGACCGCTGTATCGGAGCTTTAGAGTGCTTTCGCTGTATTTCATCGAAAGCCCGCCGAAGTAGTCGCCAGAATAATTGTCGCCGATTATCTTACATTCGGCAAGCGGCTGAACGCTTACATGCTCCTTGTCAAGATTGATTTTCAAGTCCGAGGGCGCAATGCAAAGCCCTGTTATATTGCGCTCCGTATCAAGAACATAAAGCGTCTGCATATCGCCTAAAATATATTTTGAAATGAGCTTGTTCATATTATTTTCTCCCATGCTTTTATTATGATTTGATAGTAACATATAAAAATTGAGATGTCAAGCGGAAGAAATGTAAATCTAATGTAAAATGTCCCCCATAAATCAACTGCATGGTAAAGGGCTTTAATGGATATAAAAAACAGTTGACAAAGCGTCGGCGGTTTGATATAATAGCAGGTGAGATTAGATTAGTTTTAGATTAGACGAGATTAGATTATTTTAATATAAGAATTTCTGTGTCTTTTTCTAATATTGAAAAAGGCTTTTTATTTTATAAAAAGCGGAAAGGGGAAATGAGATGTTTAATTTAAGTGTTGACGAGGTAAAGAAGCTCGCTGAAGATTACAGCATAATTCCGCTTGCGGTTGAATGTTATGCCGATATGGATACACCGATAAGCGTGTTTAAGCGTATGCAGACTGAAAAGGATTGCTTTTTGCTCGAAAGTATCGGCGACAGTCAGGTGACGGCACGGTATTCCTTTATCGGAAGAAATCCGT
>CAYUSE010000123.1:0-4957 GCA_964447095.1 uncultured Lachnospiraceae bacterium
AATGTCCTCACACGCGTTGCCCGAAACAAAGGTGTCCTTATTGCCCATTTCGCCGTCCAAAAGCATGTCGCCGGGCTTAATCTGAAGAGTAACCCAAGCCTGAGCGGCTCCAGATGCGTTGGAGGCTCTTACGTTAATCGTCTGCGGAACTACATCCTTGTCTACAGTTACAACACCATTTCTGATTTTAATTCCGCTGTTTTTAAACTCACGCGTCTTATCAGCGTTATAAACCTTCCATGTAATACCCGAGGTGTCCGCGCCGGAAGCAATAACCGCATCAATCGGCTCCATACTCTCTAATGACTTCCAAAGCATAACCTTTGTGTCAGTCTCAATACCAAACGGTATATTTACCGATACGGTTTCGCCTGCTGCCGCCGAGAACTTTTCTTCTCCCAGCTTAAGCTGCTCTAACGCGTTTGTATCAGCATTATATGAAGCAAAGATTAGCTGAGCGTCTGTCACATCCTCATTAGGTGTGATTAAAACTGTATTTTCATTTGTCGGTTCATCTGTTAAGGTCTCGCCCTTCATCTTGCGCACCGTTGTGATTGTGGCAGGCTCGCCCGTGCGTACATATTCCTTGTCACAGCTTGCCGTGATTTCATCAAAGGTATCCTTTGATGTGTCAAGTCCATGTATAACAATCTTCTTTTCGCCATACGGATTAGCAAGAGAGCCTGCCGTCGCTCTTACGGTTACCGTCATATTCGGCGCCATAGCCGTTGCAGTAAGAGTTCCGTTTTCATCTATTGTAACGTTTTCGTCCGTAAGCGGTTCGCCGTTTTCGTCAAGCAGCGACCATTCAAATGACGGAGTTGCCGCAACCTTTTTGCCGCCGCGAGTTGCAGTCGCCGCAAGCGGAAGGCTCTCGTTTGCGTTAATTTCGTCCTTCAGAGCCGAAACAGCAACCTCGTCAGCGTATATTGAAATAACCTTTAGATTGTCAACGCTTATACCGGATGTTACATTGATTGCGTCAAGTTGCTTATTGTAAATGTTTCTTAAAGAAATTTTGCCTGCCTGAACAAGCGTAAGCTCACCGTTATTATACGAGTACAAACGAGCATCTATCGGGCTCGCTCCTGTGCCGATAGTGCCCTCCATTTCGAAGTGATACCAGCTTCCTACGGTTACAGCTCCAAGAGACTCAAATGTACTGCCCTTGTATTCGTTTTGAAGCTTTCCGTCCTTTAAGCGGAAGCTCGGACCTAAGCTGCCGCCGCTCTTCATTTCAATAAAATTAAAATCGGTCTTGTTTTCATCTATACGGAAATCGAAAGACAATATGCTGTCGGATTTAGCCAATGTGCCTACATTAGTGTCCTTTATGATATTTGTGCTTGCTGTCGGCGAGGTATAACCCGTACCGTCGGGACCGTCTGTTCTTGTATCGGTATTGAAATCGTTTAAATATGATTGCTGTTCATACTTCGGGTCAATTGCCGTCAGCGACATATCATCTGCCGCAAACAGGCTCATTTCCTCATTTTCCGATGCCGTTTTAACAGCAGAGTATGTTATATTGTATGTCTTGTTTTCATCGTCGCGCTCTGCCGTTACGCCTTCAAGATAGCTGAGAACCTGTACAAGCTCGCCCATAAGCTTACCGCCTGCCGAAACGGCAAACGCCGCGTTCATCAAGCCTTCATTGTTATCCTGTTCATTGAAGATAAATGTTGTGTAGGTGTTTGCAAGGTCAATCTTTGTGATTGCGTTTCCTGCTTCATTCTGCGCGCCCTCTTTAATTCCGCCCGTAATTGTAATTACAGGCTCTGCGCCGTTTTTGGTTACGTATGCCGGCTTTGCCGCGCTCTCGGTATATGCAATAGCCGCACCCTCTGACTTCAATGCGTCAAGAATAGGAGCAATTTCAGCCACAACGCTAGCGCCTATCGGCATATACGGCTTATCCGTGAAATTAACGTTCTTGCCGTTTACCTTAACCGTATAATAATTCTTGTCGTCCTTTTCCTCAACAATCCTCGTGTTGCCCTCTGCGCTAAAGTCCGCCTTTACAGCCGCCGCAAGCGGTTTAAACGCCTCAGCCTTCTTAGCCACAACAGGCGGTTTTTCGCCGTTGGGGTAATCCTTCTGCATCTGAGTTGAAAGACCTGTTCCGCCCTCAACCGCGTTATCAAAAGCTGTTGATGTGATTGTGCTTTCAACTGCGCCCAAATTATTATTACTAACCTTTAGAGTTATGTTGCCTGCGTCTCTTGTTGATTTTACAAATACTCTGTTAACGCCGCACTCAGCAAATACAAAATTATTGTGAATTTCGTTTAATGTGCTCCAGCCGTAATTCTTAACGGAGTCGCCCTCGCCGCTGTTATAGCCGCCGAGAAGCACGCCGTTTCCGCTTATCTCAAGGTCAAGTCTGTCATAATTGAGCGGACATACCTGACCGTCCTTATCAACTACCTTAACATCAAAGTACATAATGTCGCTGCCGTCGGCAACAAGTCCGTCCGGACCTGTTACGGGCTCAAGCTCGATATGGTCGGGCTCGCCTGCGGTTGTATGAATATCCTGTGTAACCTCAGCGTCATTTTCATCGTAAGCTACAGCCTTAATCTCACCCGACTGCGTAACGTCAATCTCAGGGAATTTATAGACGAAGTTGTCTTCGGGCTTATAATTTTCGCCGACCCTTTCACCGTTTACAAACAGCTCAACTTTTGATATATCGGGCGAACCGATAACGTAAACTGTTTTCTTTGTAGGGTCGCGCTGAAGCAGATTGCCGTTTAAATTCCATGATGTGCCGTCCCATGTTTTATCCTCATACCAGTAGTTGCCGTTTTCTTTATCGTCCTTTTTGTATTCAGGATAATTCCAGTGACCTACAATATGTATTTTCGGAGTATCGGACTGCGCTGCCTGAAGCGCGTAGAAAGCTTCCTTTTTAATTCTTACCGCGTCAACCTTACCTGAAGTGCGGCAGTTTTCCGACCAGCAGTTTCTGGTGTGCATGTTTGAATCTGACCAGACCATTATAGCCGCGCCTGTGTATAATTCGCTGCCGCCGCCTGTTACTCTGCCTGCCCAAAACTGGTTATATGATTTGGCGTTTCCTACGGCGAAATCTTCTGAGGTTTGATCCCATATATCGTAGCCGTCATCTTTCTTTCCGTCAGGTCCGAGCCACTTATTTCTATAATCATAGTCGGGAGGAGAGAAATCGTCCCAGACACGTCTCGGTGCTTCATCTCTTGCGTACTCCGTTTCCATTATCGGCATATATTTGCCGTCTGCCGAAGTCATAGATGTCTTTGCCGCCGCGGCGTTTCTGTTTTCCATCGTGCCGACATACTCAGCCTCGTTAATCTGCTCAACCGAGCTTATTGTACGGCTTCCCGCAAATCTCCCGCCGTCAGGGTCTAATGCCTTTCTCAAAGCGGTCATTTCCTTCATATGCTCGGCAGTAATCGCGTTATTTCCTGCCTCCCAGAACAGCGCGGACGGCGAGTTTCTGAAATAAATCATAACGTCGCGCATCGCCTCAACACGTTGGTCCCACTGTCTGCCGTCAGCGTCGCCCTCCTTGTCGCCTGCCGGGCAAGTGACAAGCACGCCGTATTTATCCGTACTCCTTACGGCAACGGGCTTTGGAGCAACGTGCATCCAGCGGATATGGTTGCCGTTCGACTCTTTAAGAAGCTGCATATCAATGTCGCTGAGCCAGTCGTTTGCCACGCCGACAACGGCCCATTCATTTGTCGCGCGCTGAGCGTAGCCCTTTAAATACGTATATTGGTCGTTTATTCTTAAACCGTTGTTTATATCATATTCAACTTTTCTGAATCCCGTAACTGTTTTCTGGACGTCAATTACAGTATCGCCGTCCTTTAATATAGTATAAACCGTGTACAAATACGGGTCCTTGTCACTCCAGAAACGCATATTTTCCATTTTGTCCGAAGCCTCTATATAAGACACGTCAACCGTACTTATATCCGTTGGAGCAGGATTTGTCTCGTATGCGTCCTCGGGAACCATGTTCATAAAATGAGCGTCAGCGTCCGTTGCCGCAATTGCGCTGCCTGATTGCCCAAAGGAATGAGCGAGCTTTCCGTCCATTCCGACAATGTCCACCTGCAAGGTTAAATCCTTGTCGGCTTCGGTTTCGTTTCTGACCTCTGCCTTAATGTTTATCGTCGCTGATTTACCGTCTATATCAAAGTCTGAACCATAGATATAGTTACCTGTGGTTTTGAGGTTGTTGTAAAGAGGAAGCGTCTGATATATTGTACCTTTAGCGTACAGATTTACATTACCGGTAATACCGCCCTGAACCTCGTTGAAGTCCTTTGTATTCCACTCATAGCTTGAGCCTGATTGGTCTCCTGCTGATTGTCCCGGTATGGTTTCCCTTGTGCCTCCGCTCCAAGAGAAGCTATTATCAACACCGCGTCCTGCCATATTATCTGTGGCAACCGCAATTACGTTGTCCTCGCCTGTTTTAATATAATTTGTAATATCAAAGCCTGCCGGAGCGATACCTGCCTCGTAATAACCGACCATTTCGCCGTTTACATACAGGTAAATACTCTGGCGGACAGCTTCAAATTCAAGTATCATTTTCTTGCCTGCATCTGACGCTGGAACTGTAACATGCTTTCTGTAAAACATAAAACCGCGCCAAATGCCGTCGCCTGAGTCCTTACAGGTATAGTCGAAGGAGTCCTCCGCATTTATTGGATGCGGTACAGATACGTCCTCCCAGCTGCTGTCATCATAATCTACTTCGTAAAATTTCTTGCCGTTTGCGTCAAGCACACTGGCAGTAGCTGTTGTAAGAGAAAACGATGGCGGATTCTCTTTGTCGTTTTTATCTGATGTGTTCTCCGTTGACTTTGTAAAATTACAATCGACATTAATGTTATAAGTTACCGACGGGCATTCGGGAGACGTATATTTTTAATCCGTATTATCATCTGCAAATACAGGT
>CAYUSE010000124.1:0-4920 GCA_964447095.1 uncultured Lachnospiraceae bacterium
CGTATTTTTCGCAAAGATTTACCGTCGTGTCCGTAAATTCCTCTGTTATTACATCGCGCACAATATCTGTTTCACTATTTTGCAGATTTTTTCTTTTTACTCTATAACCTATAACTCAGTCTATTTTATCCCATGTAAGAGTTACAAGCTGCTCATTCCTTTTTGCTTTCACCTCAACCGAGACTTCCGTCATTTCAAAATCCTTCTTCTCGGCTATATCAATCGCGTTGAGCGCGCTGTGCCTTCCGGCAGCAAAATTAAACGTCATAAAGCCGTCTGACACATCAACATCAATAATTTTTTCGGTAATCGCTCCGTCATACACCCATGCATTTTTACGTATTCCGTTTACCTCATAAGAGGTGGTTACGTCACCCTCGTCAACATAGTCACCCGTCGCGACACGCACTCTGTATTTTCCGTTATCAAGCTTAACCTTAAATGAATTTTCGCTCACGAGCAGAAAATCGCGGTAAAGCTCAACCTCTCCCTTTTCTCTTTCCGCTGACTCTGCCGATTTTTCAAGACCGTAACCCAATTCGTCGGTATAGAGGGTGTACTCCGTCACCTTGGTGTATCCGTCAATTACCGGCTTTTTTCCGAAATCGAAGCTTGCTTCTCTCATAGTATTTCGCCTTTCCTTCCTTTTGGAATATTTGCATATATTATGTAGTTATTTCATTATACACCATTTCCGCAAAATAATCAATTCTTTTTAATATTTTATTTTAACTCATCAAGAGAGCGGAATTCATAACCCTGCTCCTTTGCGTAATTTATTATTCTTTCAAGCGCGTTTGCATTATCAGAAGATACGGCATGAAGCAGTATTATAGCGCCGTCATGCAGATATGGCGTTACCTCGTTAAACGCATAATCCTCGCCCTGCTGAACGTTTATATCCCAATCCTTATAGGCAAAGCTCCAGAAAATCGTCTTATAGCCCATATCCTGCGCTATCGCAAGCGACCTCGCGCTGTATTCTCCCTCCGGCGGACGAACATACCGCATTGTCGCACCGTATTTTTCCTCGCACATTTTATTTAAGTCTGTTAATTCCTTCTGCACCGTTTCAACTGAGGATTTGGGCATATTTATATGATTTACCGTATGATTGCCCACTATATGCCCCTCGTCAATCATACGTTTTATCAAATCCGTCTGGCTCTCAAGGTAAGGACCTGTCACAAAAAACGCCGCCGGAGTTTCGGTTGCCTGCAAAACATCAAGTATTTTTGAAGTGTAGCCGTTTTCATATCCTTCGTCAAAGGTGAGATATAACGCTTTCGGCTCAGTTTTATCCATATAATAGCCGCTGTATTTATCAAGCGTTTCCTGCTGGTCTTTGGGAATTTCAGGAGCCTTTCCCTTTTTCTTCACAAGTCCCCAGCCCACTCCCGTATTATCAAGCGAATCATAGCTTGCCTGAGAAATAGTGCTTACTGCTTCATGCTCCTCATAATTTTCATTGCTGCCTTTTGTTTTTGCCGCACACCCTCCCAAAAGCATTGCGGCAATCAGTGTTAAACAAATTGTTTTTTTCATATAAATATCATTCCTTTCATATAAATTATACAAATTATTAAAAATTATCAGTTTTTCGACAAAACTTTTCACAAATTTCAAAAAATAATAAAATTTTGTTGAATTTTGCTGAAAAACAGTATATAATACTATTACAACATTTCAATGAGGTGATTATTATGCCAACTCCAAATGAGTTTGAAAATAGAAGAAACGAAAGACGCCGCCGTGAAAGACTCCGCAAAAAGCGTATCCGCGCAGCATTGCTTTTGATTATCCTGATAGGAATTATTGTGCTTATTTGCACTGCGGTTTCTACAATTCATAAAAATAAAATTGAATCGGAAAGCGCTGCAAACAATATAATAACCGCGCAAAATCATAATGAGGCTGACAATGCCGAGCCTATGAACAGTCCTGATATTACAGGAAATCAAGCGGACAATACAATGCAGGGCGCTTCAATGTCAATTCCGAATGCGTCAATTGAAAATAATATTATACAGATTATAGCTGATTCAGGACAGTCAAAGCACTGCTATCTGACCTTTGACGACGGACCTACATCAAATATTACACCGCAGGTGCTTGATGTTCTCAGACGCTATCAGGTTAAGGCAACCTTCTTTGAGGTAGGTTCGCTGATTGAAGCCAATCCCGATATGGCGCGCAGAGTTTACGAGGAAGGACATCTAATCGCAAATCACTCATACAGTCATAATTATGATAAATTGTATGCTACATCAGACTCTTTTATAACCGAAATACTTGACGCTGAAAACTCAATAAGAAGCGTTATGAACGGCGAAGAACCGTTTAAGCTTATCCGCTTCCCCGGAGGAAGCTATAATGCAGGAGACCATGCCGCGGAAAAGCAAAGATATAAAACTATTTTAGCAGAAAACGGCTTTTATTACTGCGATTGGAACACTCTCACAGGCGACGCCGAGGGCAAAACAAAAAACGCTTCCGAATTACTCGAATATCTAAAGGAGAGCATGATAGGATTTAACAATATAATCGTGCTTATGCATGATGCCTCGACAAAACAGGCGACGGCTGACGCGCTCGGTCCGGTTATCGAATACGTAAAAAGTCAGGGATATACCTTCCACCGCCTTGATGATATTGATTATCAGACCCTTCAATCTGCGGCGACCATTTTGCCTGAAACAGGAAGCACTCAATCGGGAAGCTCTCAAAGCAGCTATGATGACGATGATTACACCGCTTCAACCGATAAGCCGAATACTTCGCAGAAGCCAAGTTATTCGCTTAATCCAAGCTCATCAGCAAAGCCAAATTCGTCACAAAAGCCAAATTCATCGTCAAAACCAAGCATAAATTAAAATTAAATAAATGAGGGTGCCATTAAAACGACACCCTCATTTTTAATTGCGAGCTGACTGCTTTTACACACAAAGAAAAGGAGCTTTCACATATATCATCATGCGACGGCTCCTTTTCATTCGTTTGCATAAGCAAACTCAGATTAACTCCAAAATCTTATTTGATTTTGTTTTCGTAATCTTCAATCATCTTCTTAACCATCTGACCACCGATTGAACCTGCCTGCTTAGCAGTAAGGTCACCGTTGTAGCCCTGCTTAAGTGTTACGCCAACCTCGCTGGCTGCTTCCATCTTGAACTTCTCCATAGCTTGTCTTGCTTCAGGTACTGTCATTGTTTTGTTCCTCCTTCTTAATCAAAATCCAAAATCTATATAAAATTTGTGTCGAATAATATCGACTACACTACTATTTTGCACGACAATACGAATTATATGCAAAGAATTTTTTTCCGTTTCATTAGCAATTTTTGCTGTTGATTGTTGAAAAAAATCAATAAATGTGTTAATATAATAAAAGAATATATTGAGAGAAGTGTAACAATGGATTTAATAATTCGTAAATTAAAATCTGCCGCAAACTATGTGACAACATTTTTTAAATGGTCGCTTATAGCAGCTCTTACAGGCGCGGCAAGCGGATTTATCGGAATGGTTTTCCATAAAAGCGTTGAGCTTGCGACTGTTATAAGAACGGCGCATACATGGCTTATATATTTTCTGCCGCTCGGCGGAATTATTATAGCCGCGCTTTACAAAATTTTCAAATTTAATAAAGGAACCGACGCCGTACTTTCTTCAATACGCACTAATAATGAAGTTCCTGCGATTATGGCTCCTCTTATATTTATAGGAACTGTTATAACGCATCTTTTCGGCGGAAGCGCAGGTCGCGAGGGCGCGGCGCTTCAAATCGGCGGCAGTATCGGTTCGCAGATAGGACGGCTTTTATCTCTTGATGAAAAAGACATGCACCTCATAACAATGTGCGGTATGAGCGGAATGTTTTCCGCGCTGTTCGGCACTCCTCTTACGGCTACTTTCTTCGCCTTAGAGGTTACAAGCGTGGGAATTATGTATTATTCAGCTCTTGTACCGTGTGTTGTATCTGCTCTTACAGCTTATGCGCTAACCGTTTTCTGTCATATTGAACCAACATTTTTCATATTAAAATCAATTCCGCAAATTACGCCTGCCGTAATTCTTGATATTGCAGTAATCTCGGCTTTGTGCGCGCTTTTAAGTATAATTTTCTGCACAGCTCTGCACAAATCAGAGAGATACCTTAAAATATTTGTAAAAAATGATTATCTTCGGGTGGTTATGGGCGGACTTGCAATTATCGCGCTCACTCTGCTTGTCGGCTCGCAGGATTATAACGGCGCCGGAATGAACATAATAAGCGGTGCTATAGACGGAAACGTAAAACCGTCCGCATTTTTATGGAAAATGGTTTTTACGGTAATTACTATTGCCTGCGGCTACAAGGGCGGAGAAATTGTTCCGACGTTTTTTATCGGTTCAGCCTTCGGCTGTTTTGCCGCATCGCTTCTTGGTCTAAACCCCGGCTTTGGCGCGGCTATAGGAATGATTGCCATGTTCTGCGGCGTTATCAACTGCCCTATAGCGTCAATTATTTTAAGCGTTGAACTGTTCGGCTCAGAAGCGATTGTGCTGTTTGCCGTAGCAGCGGCGATAAGCTACATGCTTTCGGGCTATTACGGTCTTTACAGGAGCCAGAAAATTATGTATTCAAAATTAAAAGCGGAATATATAGACCAAAAAACAAAATAGGAGGAAAATATTATGCTTAATTTTTATCAGCTTCTATGGCTGTTTCTGATTTACGCATTTATGGGCTGGTGTATTGAAGTCGCATGGTGCGGTATCGGAGAGGGACATTTTGTAAACCGCGGATTTTTAAACGGTCCTGTATGCCCTATTTACGGCGTCGGCGCTGTTTCGGTTATTTTATGCCTTACTCCGATAAAAAATTCTGTTCTTTTGTTTTTATGTTCCATGATAATTACCTCATTTCTGGAGCTTATT
>CAYUSE010000125.1:0-4882 GCA_964447095.1 uncultured Lachnospiraceae bacterium
TTTTTATAATATATTTACTGCAAACCGATATTTCTCCGCCGTCCGGCGATTTTCCACCTAAATTCAGGTGATTATATAAAATTTCATGCTCCTCTGTTTTTGAAAACGCGTACTCCATGCATATCCTCCCGAAAACATTTATTGTTTATGCAAAAGTTATCTCAAAACCTTAAATAATCTGTTTACCGTTGTAATTGCCTCCTGAACGGTATATGTCTGCTGCGGAAGGAACTTTCCTTCTGTGCCGTTCATAATGAATTTATCCGATACCCAAGCTACATACGGGCGCGCCCATTGCGAAATTTTATACGTATCGTCATAATACAGCGTATCATCCTCATAGACATATCGGAAAAGAGCCGCCGTCCTGTAAATAAGCGTTGCCGCCTCTTCACGCGTGATAATACCATCAGGGTCAAACAAACCGTCGCCCTTACCGTTTACAATTCCTAAGGCATTCATCATATAAACAGAGTCATCTACATTATAGCATTCTGAAAAACTGTTTGTGCTGTACGAGATACCTTTTTCCGCCATATAATCGTCAAGCGTTTCATAGTTGCCAAGAACACGTATCATATTTCCGAGAAGAACGCAAAATTCCTCGCGCGTAATATCATCCGTATATTGATTTATAAACTCATAGGGAACAAGACAGCGCGACGCCGCTTCTTTTACAGTCGTCTGCGCCCATTCGTCTTTCGGGAGCTTTAAATAATCCTTGTCCCTATTGACATGAATTTCCGCGCCTTCCTTTAGCTCCTCGGCATCCTTCAGCATTTCGTCAAGATACAGCAATTCGGAAGCGTCACTGCTGTCCGCTTTATAGCAAATATACGTCACTGAGCCGAACATTCCGATTTGAACGCCTGAGTTAAGGCTGTAACTCTTAACACCGTCGTCAGTATAGAAATTTACAATAGTCCCTCTAAACGGAGTGGCGTTAATTTCACGCGTAAGCTCAAAATCCGAAGCGATTTCAAAAAACTCCTCTATTTCCTCGTCAGTTAATTCTATATATGTATTATTGACAGGCTCTGAAACCGTAGCCTTTATCACATCGTCCGCGCCTGAAACGCCCAGCGCCTCCGTAAGCGTCATTGTTTCCGGCAAACTCGCCTGGCTATACGCGCTTGCTGATACGGCTGTCATCAGCAGCACTGTAACCGGCAGCAAAATTTTTATCAGTTTTTTCATAGCTTATCTCCTTATATATGTCTTAAAGGCTGAATTTTATTCAGATTAAAACACACAGTACCTATCCATATACTCCTTCATTTTCGGCAATATTGCATCATACGAGCCGTTTTCCTTCAAATAATCATAAATATCCTTTACGGTGATTATGGCGTGAACATTTAATCCAAAGTCCTCCATAACCTCCATGATAGTCGTCTTTTTTGGATTTTGACCGACCTCGCAGCGGTTTACGGAGATAAACATATCCTTTACCTCAACCTTCGCCGCGCTCTGCAAAATCGGCATTGTTTCGCGCACAGCCGTTCCTGCCGTTATTACGTCCTCAATTATTATAATTCTGTCGCCGTCCTGCGGTTTATAACCAACAATCGAGCCGCCCTCGCCGTGATCCTTTTCCTCTTTTCTGTTGAAGAAATACGGCTTATCTATTCCATATTCATTATAAAGCGCCGACGCTGCCGCCGCCGCAAGCGGAATACCCTTATACGCAGGACCGAACATTCCGTCAAACGCGTCGCCGCAGCTTTCCTTTATAAGCTGCGCATAAAATTTGCCGAGAGTTGCAAGCTGCTTTCCCGTTTTAAAATTACCCGTATTTACAAAATACGGCGTATTTCTTCCGCTTTTGGTAACAAAATCGCCGAAGCGCAGAACCTCCGCTTCCATCATAAACTCAATAAATTCTTTTTTTGCATCTGTAAGCATTTTTATCATTCCTTTCGGTTAATCTCTAAAATATAAATTCCTCAGCTTCTTCAAAAGTCTTTTTTCAAATCTTGAAATCTGCATCTGTGAAGTGTTTTGCATCTCCGCTATTTCCTTCTGGCTCATCTCACGATTATACCGGCAATCAAGAAATTCTTGTTCCTCCTGTGTCAGCTTGCTCATGCAGAAATCAATAAAATCCCGATTTTCAATCATCAGGAAATTTTTGTCATCCGTTCCGATAACATTTGACAAACTCATTGCGCCGTCAGCATAAGCCTCATATTCAAGAGATCTGATAAAGGAGCCGTCGCCTATACTGCAGGCGGTTTCAACAACATTTTCAGGCAAATTCAGAATTCTCGCAATTTCGGCATTAGATATTTCACTTGACGAACGTCTGATTTTTTCCGCCTTATAAAAAATCTCATACAGACGGCGAGGAATTCTTATAAAATTACCCTTATCACGGAAATATTTCCGTATTTCTCCGAGAACCGTAGGCGTTGCATAAGTCGCAAATTTGACGCCCTTATCAGGGTCAAATCTTTCCACTGCCAGCAATATTCCCATGCATGCAACCTGATAAATATCATCATATTCAACACCGCGGTTTATAAACCGACGCGAAAGAATTTCCGCAATATAAATATACGAGGATACAATTTTGTCACGAAGCTCCATTTCGCCTGTTCTCCTGTATTCGGAAAACAATTCATATTCAGTTGTTTCCGTTTCAGCTATTTGAACAGCCAAATTCTATTCACCTCGTTATTTTATCAATTCGTTCGCGATACGCTCCGCGCTTTTATAGGCGAGCGTATTTTTCACCTTATCGCTGTAATTTTGACGAACGAGAACATATAAATCATCATGATAAATGCCGTTTTGCTCAAGCAGTGCGCTGTCCGATAATTTTACGGCATAGTTTTTTCCGTCCTCTGCCTTATACAACAGACTTTCGTCAATTTCAATATCCGACCAATCCTCAACAACGGTATATTGCTCTGATACAGAATTCCTCTCCATCATCGTCTTAAGCACTTTTTCATCATATATAAACAGATATGACACGTCATCAACAAACTGTAAATCAAGCTTAGATTGTATAGCGTAGTCATATTCCTCCGAACCCGGAGTGCCCATAAAGGTCATATCCTGAAAAAATACAGATTTTTCGCCGTTTCCGTCAACGTCCTCCGTGTACTGCGACAAAATATTTTGGATTTTATCCGCCTCCTCATCGCTGTACATCTTATATCCCGTGTATGTAACGGTCATATCATATCTGTCGCGCGTCGCATACTGGACTATGGTGGCGGCTATGCACACAACAATAAACACTGTAAAGATTGTATGCCATTTATAGTACTCCCAAAAATATGCCCACCATTCCTTTGTCCATCTGTCGGGAACTGTTCCGTATTTTTCAGCCATTTCCTTGTCCTCTTATCTTAAAATTATATCTTCTCTTGACGGTCCGTTTGAAACTATTTTAATCGGAACTTCAAGCTCTTTTTCAACAAATTCAATATACTTGCGGCAGTTTTCGGGTAAATCCTCATACTTCTTTATGCCGCGTATATCCGATTTCCAGCCCGGCAAAACCTTCAAAACAGGTTTTGCAATTTCAAGCTTATTCGTTGTCGGGAAATCCTTTATAACATTGCCGTCAACCTCATAGCCCACGCATACGGGAATTTCGTCAAGATAACCCAATACATCAAGCACAGTAAACGCAACCTGTGTTGTTCCCTGAACACGACATCCGTAGCGCGAGGCAACACAGTCAAACCAGCCCATACGTCTTGGTCTGCCTGTCGTCGCGCCGAATTCGCCGCCGTCACCGCCGCGGCGTCTCAGTTCATCAGCTTCATCGCCGAAAATCTCCGATACAAACGCGCCTGCGCCTACAGCCGATGAATATGCTTTTACGACCGTTATAATTTCCTTAATCTCATAGGGCGGAATACCTGCTCCGACCGCACCGTATCCGGCAAGTGTTGACGAGGAAGTAGTCATTGGATAAATGCCGAAGTCAGGGTCTTTTAATGAGCCAAGCTGACCTTCAAGCAATATATTTTTGCCGCTCTTTACCGCATCATGTATAAACGCCACGGAATCAATCACGTACGGCTTAATCATCTCGCCGTATTCTTTTAGAGTTTTATATAATTCATCCGCGTCAAGAAGCGGTTTATGATAAATATGTTCAAGCATAAGGTTCTTAACCTCAAGAACATTTTTGATTTTTTTCTTTAAGCTTTCCTCCTCAAACAACTCCCAGACCTGAAAGCCTATTTTTGAAAATTTATCCGAGAAAAACGGCGCAATACCCGATTTTGTCGAGCCGAACTGACGGTCGGAAAGTCTTTCCTCTTCATATTGGTCAAAGAGCTTATGATACGGCATAAGTACCTGAGCTCTCTCCGAAACAACAATATTAGGCTTTGGAACACCGCGCTTTATCACCTCGTCAAGCTCCTTTATAAGCTCGGGAATATCAAGAGCAACGCCGTTGCCTATCATATTAGTAACATTTTGGTTAAACGAGCCTGACGGAAGAAGATGCAGGGCAAATTTACCGTACTCGTTTATAATGGTGTGACCTGCGTTTGCTCCGCCTTGGAAACGGATAACAATATCGCTGTCAGCCGCCAGCATATCGGTAATTTTACCTTTTCCTTCATCGCCCCAATTTGCGCCAACTATTGCTTTTACCATTTAATTTGTCCTCCTTAAAATAGAGTTATATTGAAACGGAATTTACCGCTTTATACGTTTATTTCAACTTCAACGCCCAACAAATCTTTATTCTTTTCCAAAACAGGCTTAACGTAATCATTAAGGAAATCCGCAACCTGCTGCGGAGCGCGTCCGACATAATTTTCGGGCTTCATAACCGCGTTGATTTCCTCCAAAGTAAGTCCGAAAGCAGGGTCTGCCGCAATCAGTTCGGCAAGATTGTTTTCCTTGC
>CAYUSE010000126.1:0-4849 GCA_964447095.1 uncultured Lachnospiraceae bacterium
TTGCTCTGCGTATTTTGGCTAAAATCAATATAGGCATGGGCTTGGGAATTTTGCTGTATATTTCAGCGGCAAAAAGCGGAATGCCGTGGCTGTCATTGCCAGTGCTTATATATATTCTGATATTTGCGGTGAATTGGAAACGCTTTAACTGCTATCTGATGAAAAGCCGCTTGGCGACAGCAATAATCGCAGCTTCAACTGTGGTATTGGGTATGCTGATTATTATGTCAAGACCGAGCGCGGCGCAGACTTTTACTGAACGCATCGAAATGATGCAGGACGGAGCAAGATATTTTTCTGTTAACCCCATATTTGGCATAGGCTCATATAATTGGCGTCATATAAATACAGTTTCAGGCGGTAAAATATTCGGAACAACGCAGATACATAATACATTTCTGCATACAGGCGTAGAAATGGGAATACCTGCTATGCTGTCTCTTGTTGCCATAGCAATTACAGGGCTGTTGAAAAATAAAAATATTTATGCCCGGGCTGCGGATTTTGCATTTTTTCTGCATAGTTTGGCGGATGTGATATTCTTTAATGTAGGAACAACATCGCTTTTAATTGCAGCGAACGGTGAACCGTCGCTTAAAGGACGATATGTAACGCCTGTTTTATCTAAAATCATTTATGCTGTTTTTATGGCTGTATCCTTTGTGACATTGTATTGGTATATAGTGAATTAAGGAGGATAAGAAATGCGAAAAAACGATTTATTAGCAGTAAACCTGCTTTTAGCAGTGTTTTGTATAGCCTTTGTACTGATAGCTTGTCTTTGGGAAAATGAAACGGCAAAGCTTCCCGATAATGTCGGCAGAAGGCTTACGGGGGAAGAATTTAATGAGGTAGTTCAAAGAAACAGTCCGCTTATTGAATATGCATATCTTAGTCCTAATGCTGATTTTCCGCGAGATGAGGAAATTAAGAAAATCACAATTCATCACATGGCTGGGATAATGTCGCTTGATGAGTGCGGCAAGATGTTTGGAAACAGCGACAGAAGCGCATCTGCAAATTATGCGATTGACAGCAACGGCAAAATTGCAATATATGTTGAAGAGAGCAACAGAGCATGGACGTCAAGCAATAAAGAAAATGACAGTCAGGCAGTAACAATCGAGGTATCAAACGACGAGATTAAAGGCGACTGGCATGTCAGCGAAAAGGCAATCAACTCGCTTATTGAGCTGTGCGCTGATATTTGCCGCAGAAATAATATCCCGTCTCTTGATTTTACGGAGAACATAGATGGCAATCTTACAATACACAGTATGTTTTCAGATAAAACCGATTGTCCCGGACCGTATCTTAAAAGTAAAATACCTTATATAGTTGAAGAGGTAAATAAAAAGCTGGATTTATAGCAGGAATTTATCCGCCGCAGTATGCGGCGGACTTTTTTACGAAAAAATAAAAAAAATTTAAAAAAACAGTATGCAAACGCAAAAAAGTGTGATATAATAATACAGATAATGGGTAAATTGTACCTATAATTACATAAAAAAGGAGTTAACAGTTACAGCGATGTTAAAAAGTATGACGGGTTATGGCAGGCAGGAAGCCATAACAGGCGGAAAAAAAATTCAAGTTGAAATAAAATCTGTAAATCACAGATTTTCAGATTATAGCATTAAGGTTCCCCGCCATTTAGGATTTTTGGAGGATAGAATGCGCAGGTACATATCCGAGAATGTGACGCGCGGAAAAATAGATGTGTTTATAACGGTAGAAAATTATGATGAGGCAGACCGCGATATATTCTTAAACGAGGAACTTGCGAAAAACTATATAGAGGTTTTGCGCGAGCTTCGCGATAAATTTGATTTGCGGGATGATATTTCAGTATCAAGCGTTTCAAGATATTCGGATATTTTTAAAACAGAGCGAAGAGAAGAGGATCAGGAGGAAATCTGGAGCCTTGTAAAATCCGTTGCCTGCGATGCTCTTGAAGCTTTTATTGCAATGCGCAGCCGCGAGGGCGAAAGAATAGAAAAGGATTTGCGCGATAGAATTGCATATATGAGGGAGCTTGCAAAAAAAATAGATGAGCGTTCACCGCAGACTGTTGCTGAATACAAGGAAAAGCTGTATTCAAAAATCAAAGAGCTTCTGGAGGACAGGGATATTGACGAGGCACGCATTTTAACAGAGGTTGCTATTTTTGCCGATAAAGTAGCGGTAAATGAGGAAACGGTAAGACTTGAAAGCCATTTTGAGGAATTTAATGAAATTCTTGACAGCGGTAAGCCTGCAGGAAGAAAACTTGATTTTCTTATTCAGGAAATAAACCGTGAAGTGAACACAATCGGTTCAAAGGCAAGCGATATTGAAATTGCAAAAATTGTTGTTACGCTGAAAGGCGAAATAGAGAAACTAAGAGAACAAATTCAAAATATAGAATAAGGAACACAATATGAAATTAGTAAACATAGGATTTGGCAATATGGTCGTGGCAGAAAGAATAGTTTCTGTAATCAGCCCCGATTCCGCGCCGATTAAGCGTATTATACGCGAGGCGGAGGACGACGGCTCGCTTATTAACGCCACCTACGGCAGACGGACAAGAGCTGTTATAGTAATGGATTCCGACCATATTATATTGTCGGCATTACAGCCCGAAACAATATCTGGGCGATTGATAAACGAAGCAGAAGCGGAGGATAAACATGAGTAGAGGAATACTTTTTGTAATGTCTGGTCCATCAGGGACAGGCAAGGGAACAATTTGCACAGAGCTTCTTAAAAATGAGAATATATTCCTTTCAATTTCAAGTACAACCAGAGAAAGACGAAAAGGCGAAATTGACGGAGAAACTTATAATTATACAACACGCGATGAGTTTATAAGCATGATCGATAATAACGAAATGCTTGAATATGCCGAATATAGCGGTAATTATTACGGCACACCGAAAAAAACAGTCGAAAAAATGCTTGCCGAGGGAAGAAATGTATTGCTCGAAATAGAACCTCAGGGAGCATTAAAAGTAAAATCTATTTTTCCTGATGCTGTTTTGCTGTTTATAATACCTCCGTCGATGGCTGAACTGAAAAAGCGTTTAGAGGAGCGCGGGCGCGAGGATGACGAGCAAATAAAAAGACGCATGAACGCGGCAAAATGGGAATTTGAACAATCCGCAAAATACAACCGTGTATTTGTAAATGACGACCTTGAAAAATGTGTAAATGAAATTGCAGCTTATCTTCATAAAAAGGAAGACGAACGCAATTTTATAAATAAATTATTAAACGAAAAATATTGATGGAGGTAAACCAATATGATGATAAAACCCGGAATTACAGATCTTTCAAAATGCGTTGACAGCCGTTATACGCTTGTTACAATGGCGGCAAAACGCGCAAGAATGCTTGGCAACATGAATAAGGACGAAGATATGGAGGTAGATTATCTGCATGAAAAGGATAAGCCTGTATCAATCGCCGCAAATGAAATTGCCGAGGGTAAAATTGGCTATGTCCGTTCGGAATCAATTGCGAGAGCGGAAGAATGGGAAGAAGAAAAAATAGCCGCAATACATTCCTTAACTAATGATGACTATACTATAGAATAACAGCAATGATTGCAAAAATTATTGTAAATCACCCTTCAAAGCTCTTAGATAAGGTATTTGATTATCTTATTCCTAAGGAATTAGAGGGGATAATCGGCATAGGAAGCCGTGTTCTTGTACCTTTTTCAAAAGGAAATGCTGAGGTTGAAGGCTTTTGCGTAGGCTTTGCTGAAAAAAGCGGCGCAAAAAATCTTAAAACAATTATCAAAATTGCGAATGATATACCCGCTTTTGATGAAAAGATGCTTGAAACGATTGAATGGATGCGTGAACGCTATTTATCATCGTATCTTGATATTATTCATGCAATTGTTCCTGCAGGAACGAACACTAAAAGCGCTGAATGGATTTTGCTAAATGAAATCACAGAGGAACGCTCAGAAATACGCAGGAATATTATTGAATACCTTGCCGATAACGGCGGAGGTATGGAAAGCTCCGCGCTGTATTCACTGTTTGAAAGTGATATTAAGCCTCAGATACGCGACATGATAAAAAGAGGTACGCTAAAAAAGGAATACAGACAGTCCCAGAATGTGGACGATAAAAAGATGCGTATGGTCAGGCTATTCGTGTCAGTTGAAAATGCGAGAAAATCAGCGGCAGAGCTTGCGCAAAAAGCGCCCGTTCAATCACGTATGCTGTCAGTTTTATGTGATTGTGAGTTTCTCTCACTTTCTGACTTAAAAGAGTTTTCAAAAGGGACATACAATGCATGCGCCACGCTATATAAAAAGGGCTTAATTGAATATTTTGATATGGTGATTGAGCGTAACCCTCTTGAAAACAAGAAAATAGCAAAAACGTCAAAGCTTATTCCGACAGAGGAGCAGAAAAACGCGATTGATACGCTGACAAATTCATTACAATCCGACCAATCCGAAACCTTTTTGCTTCACGGTATAACAGGCAGCGGAAAAACCGAGGTTTTTATGCAGACAATTGAAAATGTGCTGGAATTAGGGAAAACCGCGCTTGTGCTTGTTCCTGAAATCTCGCTCACACCACAAATGGTATCGCGGTTTGTATCGCGATTCGGCAAAAAAATTGCAGTGTTTCACAGCGCTTTGTCAATGGGAGAGCGGTATGACCAATGGAAGAAAATAAAAAACGGCGATGCGGATATTGTAATCGGAGCAAGAAGTGCGGTATTTGCGCCTCTTAAAAATATCGGAATTATTATAATTGATGAAGAGCATTCCGATACATATAAATCCGAAATGTCTCCGAGGTATCATGCAAAAGAAGTTGCAGAGTTCCGGGCAAATCAG
>CAYUSE010000127.1:0-4817 GCA_964447095.1 uncultured Lachnospiraceae bacterium
AACAGTGCGTAAGGTCGGCAGGGACTATGAGCTTATCGCAGGCGAAAGACGTTTCCGCGCCTCGATTTTGGCAGGACTTAAAGAAATTCCCGCAGTTGTGATAGAAGCGGATAATAATAAGTCCGCAATTCTGGCATTGCTTGAAAATTTGCAGCGAGAGGATTTATCATTTTTTGAAATAGCCGAAAGCTACAAAAATCTAATTCGTGAACAGGGCATGACGCAGGCGGAAATAGCCGTCAGAATGGGTAAAAGTCAATCATCTGTCGCTAATAAAATAAGGCTTTTGAGACTACCTCCAAGAGTAAAAAAGCTTGTGCGTGATTATGAGCTTACGGAGCGTCATGCCCGCGCGCTCCTGCTTTTAACCGATGAGGAAAAACAGCTTGAAGCTGTGCGTATCATTTTCCGCGACCATTTGAGTGTGAGCCAGACGGACGAGCTTGTCCGTGACATGATGCATGAAAAGACAATAAAGGAACAGAATGTTCAGATTTCAACAATAAAGGATGTAAAAGTTTTTAAAAATACCGTAAAAAAAGCGCTCGACATAATGAAGAAAAGCGGCGTCGAGGCGCACATGGAAGAGGTTAAATTTGATTGGGGTACGGAATACATAATCCGTGTCAAAAACGGAGGCTGAAACACAGCCTCCGTTTTCTGTATTAAATTCCTATAAATATTCTCGCAACCTGCCATTTTTGAAGCTCCGTTTCGGGGCTTATATTCATCACTGCCATGACGTTCGCGTTTTTAAGCATTTCCATTGCGTCTTTTGCCGTAATCGGCTTATCGGGATTTAATGTATCGCCTTTTACTATTCCGAGCTTTCTTGCAATTCCTGCGGCATTATAATAGTAATCTCTTCGCAGAATATCGCTGAAATTATTGTCAAAATACGCCTTTAAGCCGAGCGCGTTTACGAGCAGTACGATAAAATCCGCGCGCGTAACCGTTTGAGTATCCGATTTTTCCGACGCGCATTTTATTGCCCATGGTAAAATTTCATTTGTTGTAAAATCGCCTGTTATGTAATTTACAGCGTAGTTATCGGGACTCATTTCGCTGCCCCAATAGCGCGTCCAGTTATAAAGACGCTTTTGCTGCGGTCTTGAATACGGCACGGCAGGTTTTGTCAAATCTGTTTCCTCGGTTGAGAAAAGCGCGATTTTTTCGTCATTATACAAAAGCAGCTGCGATAAGCCGTCGCCCGTTAAATCCGTCCACATTACATGACCCTGAAACGGAAGCTTGAATATTTCGTTCATCTGAGCGTCATATACGCCGCCTGTCGTATCGCTGCGGCGGTATGCAAGAATGTAATCCTTTGCGCTCCTGTCAAAATTATGTATCATAGTGACAATAGTTTTCCAGCCCGGGACTTCTCTGTCCTCTTTAAACAGGGATTTCGCATCGCAGTCAAAAACAAAAACGCCGTCCCTGCCGTCAGGAGCCGGAATAATCTTTCCGTCCTCGCCAATCACATCATTTCGCGCAATTCTGTCAAGTCCGGCAATTTCCGTTCCCTTATGTTCGGGAATGAAATTTCCGGGCGCGATATTTTGCGATTCCACCGTGTCGGTAAAACGCCATAAAAGCTTACCGTCCGCGCTGTATGCCGTAGTGTCCGCGCCTCCGACAAGCACAACGGGTTTTTTGTCCTGCATTAAATCACATACCCAGATACAATCGGCGTGGTCTTCCATGTCAATCGTCCAGAGAGTTTCTCCGTTGCCGTTAAGCACCGTATATCCAGCAATGATTTCATCCTTTCCATCACCGTTTAAATCATAAACCCACGGATAGTGACCGACATTGCCCTTAAACGTCCACATAACCTTGAAATTAGTATCAAGAGCCCAGATTTGCTTATATCTGTCCTTTAAAATAATGTTCTGCGGATAGCCTGTGCCTTCCAAGTCCGCGATTATAATACAGTCGTGCGCGTGCTCGTTTGGGATAATATGCTTTTCCTTCAGCTCGCCCGTCTTTCCGTCAAAAATACACAGCTCGTCATTCATAACGCATATAAATTCATTGTTTCCGTCATGGTCAATATCGTAAATCTGCGCAGGAATATCCGAGCCGCTGCCGTCAGTATTCGGGTCGGGCGTTCCTATCTGCCATAGCTTTTCGCCGTTTAAATTATACGCCGCCGCGCTTACGACGCTGTGCGGATAAAAGCGGTCGTCAAATCCGCAGTCGGGCTGAACCATGACAATTTCCGTTAAGCCGTCGCCGTTGATGTCGCCGAGCCACATTCGGCAGCCTTTCCCGTTGCTGTAATTAAATTCTTTTAATAAATACGTATCCATTTTTAACCTCTTATGTAATTTTTTATTTGCTGTTCTGTGACAGCGTTTATATCGCCGTTTTGGCTGTATATTTTTGTCCATTCAACCGTTTTTTCTATTGCCGTTTGAATATCAAATTTTGGCTCGAAGCCCAATACGGATTTAATTTTACTGCCGTCGATTTTAAGCTCTTCTGTTTCATGAAATTCGAGAGTATTTTCTTCTCTCCATGAAATATTTCCCCATGCCTTGCAGAAAAGATCGGCAAGGCGCGCGTTATTTACGTATTCAACAGGGGCTATATTATAGCTTCCCGCAAGCGTTCTATCCTCATACTGACGCTTTGCAATCAAAAGATATGCATAAAGCGTATCCATAATATATTGATAAGGTCTTACGGAATTTGGATTTCTTATAATTATATCACGATTGTCAATAGCGGCTCTGATGCAATCGGGGATAATTCTGTTTTTTGCAAAATCACCGCCGCCTATTACATTTCCCGCCCGCGCTGACGAGACAGCGGCAGATTGATTTTTAAAAAAGCAATCTCTATAGCATCTCGTTATAATATCTGAGCAGGATTTGCTGTTTGAATAGGGGTCAAACCCGTCAAGAATGTCATTTTCGCAAAATGTCCGTTTTGTATCATCTGATTTATATACTTTGTCGGTTGTAATGACTACGGCAGATTTCACACTGTCTGAAAGTCTTGCGCATTCCAGAACGTTTACCGTACCCATAATGTTCGTTTCATAAGTTTCTTTCGGGAAAGCGTAGCCTTCCGATACAAGAGGCTGGGCGGCAAGATGAAATATAATTTCGGGCCTGGATGTATTAAAACAGGATTGAAGCTTATCAGTATCGCGGATGTCGCCGATTATTGAATTTATATTTAGGTTAAGCGAACGGAAAATCGATGGTCTTTTCGGTTCTAATGCATAGCCTGTAACCTTTGCGCCGAGTATTTCAAGTGTTTTTGCAAGCCACGCGCCCTTAAATCCTGTATGACCTGTTATCAGGACATTTTTGTTTTTGTAAAAATTCATGGTTAAATATATTTTTATGTTTCTATATTCTTATCTGTATTCAAAAAAGTAAATGTAAACCGCATAAACACTGTGTTTCAAGTGTTTATGCGGTTTTGCTTGTGGTGGAGATAAGGGGATTCGAACCCCTGACCTGTTACATGCGAAGCAACCGCTCTCCCAACTGAGCCATATCCCCATAGCACATTATTTATTATACACCAAATTTTTTAATAATGCAATACTAATTTTAAAAATGTAAATCTATAGGTTTATAAAAATCAAATTTCTCTCAAAAAATCAACTTATAGGTTGAAATTGACGCACAATTATAGTATAATGTTACCATTGCAAACCGAAAGGAAAAGAGAAATGATTACAGTAACAAATTTAAGCGTCAATTTTGACGGACAAAGTTTATTTAAGGATGTAAATTTGAAATTTACTTCCGGTAACTGCTATGGAGTTATCGGAGCGAACGGCGCAGGAAAATCAACATTTTTGCGTGTTTTGTCGGGAGATCTGGATTCCACGACGGGCGAGGTTTCGATTGACCCGAACTGCCGTATGTCTGTTTTAAAGCAGGACCATTTTGCATTTGATGAATTCAGCGTGCTTGATACAATTATAATGGGTAACAAAAAGCTTTATGACATCATGAAGGAAAAAGACGCGTTATATATGAAAGAGAATTTTTCTGATGAGGACGGCTTAAAAGCGGCTGATTTGGAAGCGGAGTTTGCCGAAATGGACGGCTGGGAAGCGGAATCGAACGCGTCAAAGCTTATTCAGGGACTCGGACTTGACGAGAGCGTTTTATATTCAAATATGGCAGAGCTGGGCGGTAATGAAAAAGTAAAAGTATTGCTCGCGCAGGCGCTTTTCGGAAGTCCCGATATTATTCTTCTTGACGAGCCGACAAACCATCTTGATATTCAGGCGGTTGAATGGCTTGAAGACTTTTTGCTCGATTATGAGGGCACGGTAATTGTTGTATCTCATGACAGATATTTCTTAAATGTTGTATGTACGCACATAGTTGATATTGATTATACAAAGATAAAAATGTATGTCGGCAACTATGAGTTTTGGTATGAGTCAAGTCAGCTTATAGAGCGTATGATTAAACAGCAGAATAAAAAAGCCGAGGAAAAAATTAAGGAATTGCAGACGTTTATTCAGCGGTTCTCGGCAAATAAGTCAAAATCAAAGCAGGCGACAAGCCGAAAGAAAATGCTCGACAAGTTAACGGTTGAGGAAATGCCTGCGTCCTCAAGACGCTATCCGTTTGTTGGCTTTGACATGGACAGGGAAGCGGGACGTGATTTGCTGACGGTTGACGGTGTTTCAAAATCGGCAAACGGCGAAACGCTTCTTAATAATATCTCGTTTACAATGAACCATGACGACAAAATCGCGATTATCGGTGAAAATGAAATCGCCGTAACGGCTTTAATGCAGATTTTAGCGGAAGAGGAAACACCCGACAGCGGAA
>CAYUSE010000128.1:0-4784 GCA_964447095.1 uncultured Lachnospiraceae bacterium
TGCTCGGTATCGGTAAGCTGTCGCCGACCGTCGCCATTTCAACAATTTTGATTTCACAGCTTCTCGTTGCGGCAATTATTGACGCATTCGGACTTATGGGAAGTGAAAAAATAGCGTTTTTATGGAACAAATATGCCGGTCTTGTGCTTATGATAGGCGGTATGCTTTTGTTTAAATGGAAATAAAAAAGGGGCTCTCCCCCTTTTTATTTGCTCAGTCTGAACACCGTTACAGAATACGGCTTAAATGTATATTCAAAATTTGCCTCAGAATTAAATTCACGTTCCGACGGATATACATTTTTCGGATTTTCAAAACTGTTCTCAGCGTCAAGTGCATGCCCCGATAATTCAAAAATTGTTCCGCGTACATTGTCAAAGCCGTCGATATTTATTATCGCTGATGTCGGCTTATCCTGCGCATTTACAGCCTTTAATATAATTTCATCTGTGTCTTCATCTATGCTTGAAGTAAGATAAAGTTCCTCAATAACAGTCTGTTTATCCGTAACCTCAAACTGCTTTTCTCCATCAATATAAATCGCTATATCTCTGCCATTCACCTCTAATTTCAAATCATAAGTAATTCCTGTCATGATTGAAAATACCTTGTGTTTTATGCCGGATGTTCTTCCGTTTATATTCGTTTCAATCTGGCAATCGCCGTTTGCCCAGCCTCCAAGCGTCCAGTCAATGAAATTTTTATCGTCGGCTTTTCCGAATTTAATTCTGAACCCTCTTGGGCCCGATATTTTCTTTGCCTTTAATTTTATTGTGTAATTTTCAGCGTCAACCGTGTCAAGATACACTTTTTCGCTGTCAGCGAAAATATCCTCGTAACGCTTTTCCTCTCCGTCTGCGATAATGCAAATATCGGAAAATTCGGCTTTTACTTCATTTTCCGCTTCAAGCTCAATTGCGCCGAAAATCGTAGGAGAACCGATGGGTGTTTTTTTGTCAAAACCATCCTTTTCAAGCCTTAATAAACGCGTACCCTGATTATTCATAAACAGCTTCTGAACATAATAATTCGCGCTTGCAAACGACCTGTGATTATCAAACCAAATCATATCGGGCCGCCAATTCACATAATCTGCATTTGCAAAAAGCGGAGCATAGCACGCAAGAGCTACAGCGCCGGCATTTTGTTCAAGCTTTGTCATATATGCGCCTTCGGCAAGCGCATTATAGTACGTATTTCCCCATGTAGCGTATTCTCCGAGGAACACCTTCGGGTCATTGCGCGAATAGCTGTCATAGCGGTCGCAATTGGCAAAAAACCATTCCGGCGACATATAATAATGCTCGTCTACCAAATCCGAGCCGTTATCACGAGCTGATTTCCAGCCGCGTTCAAATTCCGTTCCAGCGCTGAACGGTCCGCTGCTGTTTATAATTTTTATTTCAGGATATTTTTCTTTTATCGCCTTGTGGAAATATGTATAACGGTCGAAAAATTCCTGTCCTACTTCCTCATTTCCTATACCGATGTATTCAAGATTAAATGGCTTTTCATGTCCCAAATCTTCGCGTATTTTACCCCACTTTGTGTCGGTATCACCATTTGCGAACTCAATCAAATCGAGCGCGTCGTCAATCCACTCACCCAAATCGCAAATCGGAACTCCTTCGCCGCTGTGCGGATTATATCCGGCAGGCAAAATCGGAATAGGCTTTGCGCCCAAATCCTCGCAAAGAACAAAATATTCAAAATATCCAAGTCCCAAGCTTTGATTATATCCCCAATTGTTACGCCTTGACGGACGGTTATCGGGTGCGCCGATTGTATTTTTCCAGCTGTAAGTTTAGTTTCTGTCCTCTGTATTTAAAGTGCCGTCATGTATTAAGCCTCCGCCCGGAAACCGCATGAATTTCGGTTTTAAATCGTCAAGGAACTCGCATAAATCCCTTCTCAGCCCATGACTCTTAAATGTATCAGCAGGCTTCAGCGATACCATATCAAGTGAAACTATACCGCCGTTTTTTGCAGTAATAACAAGTCTTGCGCAATAGTCTGTTTCATTCGGAACAAGACGCAATTCGTATTTTTGCCATTCATTTGATTTTATATCCAATGTTTTTTCAGCGTACACTTTGCCGTGAACATCCTCCAATGCGACATTCAATGTCATACTTTTGCCTTTTGCAAAGCACGAAAATATGTATTCCTCATCATTTTTACACGGTATTCCGCTGTTATATCCCTCATTTGAAATACCTGCGCCGCTTCCCGTATCATAAATCTCCATAGTTAAATAATGCGGATTTTTTTCGTTTAAGGGATTTGAAGTCTTTACATCAAGAGAAAGCTTCGCGCTGCCGCGCTCAATTTTATTCCATGCTGTCAGAGCGCGGTAAGACGGATTGTCAATTTGCGAAAATTCAAAACTGCCGTTTCTAACATATTCCGGATATAAACCTCCGTCCGCGGCATGGTTTAAATCCTCAAAAAATATTCCGTATAAATCGCCGAGCGCGTCAAGCTTTTCAGCAGTATGTATTGTAATTTTATTCATATTCTTAACCCCTTAAATGCAGTATATATCATAAGTATAACATATTTCAATTATAAGTCAATAGCCGCATTAAATTAAATTAAGTAAAAAATATTGATTTTGCGGCAAAAGTATGGTATAATTTTTATAAATTATACAGAAAAAGGAGATTTTTTACATGGATATCACAAATGATATAAAATACATCGGCGTAAATGACCATGATGTTGACTTATTTGAGGGACAGTATATTGTCGAAAACGGCATGGCATACAATTCTTATGCAATTATTGATGAAAAAATTGCGGTTATGGATTCTGTTGATGCGCATTTCGGCGAAGAGTGGCTCGCTAATCTTGAAACAGCGCTTAATGGCAGAACCCCTGATTATCTTATAGTTCAGCATACGGAACCCGACCATTCGGCGTGCATTACGCAGTTTACGGACAAGTATTCTCAGGCGGTTGTTGTATCGAGTGTTCAGGCGTTTAAGATGATGCAGCAATTTTTTGGCACGGATTTTGCCGATAGGCGCATAATTGTAAAAGAGGGCGATACTCTTAATCTTGGCAAACATACACTCAATTTTATCGGAGCTCCTATGGTGCATTGGCCGGAAGTTATCATGACGTACGACAGCGCTGACAAGATACTTTTTTCGGCGGATGCGTTCGGTAAATTCGGCGCGCTTGATGTTGACGAGGATTGGGCATGCGAGGCAAGAAGATATTATATCGGTATTGTCGGAAAATTTGGCGCACAGGTTCAGAATGTTCTGAAAAAGGCAGCGGCGCTCGATATCGAAAAAATCTGTCCGCTTCACGGTCCTGTTTTAACTGAAAATCTGGGCTATTATATTGATTTATACAATACATGGTCGTCTTACGGCGTTGAAACGGACGGTGTTATGATTGCCTACACATCGGTTTACGGTCATACAAAAAAAGCCGCTGAGCTTCTTGCTGACAAGCTAAAGGAAAATGGCTGTCCAAAGGTCGTTATAAGCGATTTGGCTCGCTCGGATATGGCAGAAAATGTTGAGGACGCATTCCGATACGGGAAAATTGTTCTCGCTACAACAACTTATAACGCCGATATTTTCCCGTTTATGAACGAATTTATAAATCACCTCACCGAGAGGAACTTTCAAAACCGTACAATTGGATTTATTGAAAACGGCTCGTGGGCATCAACCGCCGCGAAGGTCATGAAGCAAAAGCTTGAAAAGTCCAAGAATTTAACCTTCTGCGATACAACAGTCACTGTTAAATCCGCGCTTGATGACACAAGCATGGCACAGATTGACACTCTTGCCAAAGAGCTGTGCAAATAAGACATTTTAAAAGGCTTCCCTACGGAAGCCTTTTATGTTTTTATTCAATCCAATCCACTGTTAAGCCGAGGCCTTCGGCGGCAAAGCGGATAGGGATATAAGTGCGTTCTTCGGAAATTACGGCTTGCGTATCCATTTTTATGTTGTTCCCGTCAACAGTCATGGTGTCGCTGCCGATTATTATTTTTATAATTTTGCCGTCCTGCGTGATTGTAACGGTCTGCGTCTGTTCGTCCCAATTAACCTTTGCGTCAAGCATTTCCGATACTGCGCGGACAGGCACAAGCGTGCGGTTGTTGCCGTCGATAAACGGCTTCGCGTCAAATTCAACAGTCTTGCCGTCAACGCTTATTTTGATTTCCTCGCCGCCCTTTACTTCAAGCTTTCTCGGTTCGGGTGACGCTGTAGGAGCCGCGGTTGCTTTCGGTGTTGCGGTTGCCTTTGGTTTATCGGTTGCTTCAGGCGTTTCCGTTTTTGTCGGTTCTTCTTCGTCCCAAGAAAATCTCAGCTTGCCGGGAGGGGGCGTGACCTCCACGCCATCCTTTTTGAGCGACAAAACGCCTGTGCTTATTTTCACGTTATCCGGCAAATCAATATTTTTGATTTTATCACAGCCTAAAAAAGCTGTTTCCATAATAGTCAACATATGATTTGACGGCTTTATTGTAACTTTTTTCAGATTTTTACAATTCTCAAAAGCACCGCCGCGTATTTCCGTCACGGACGCAGGAATTACAACGCTTTCAATATCTGTTTCCGAAAACGCGCCTATGCCTATCTTTTTCACCGTTTCAGGAATGACAACATCTTTATCTTTTCCGAGATATTTGCTTAAACGTCCCTCGCTGTCTATACCGAATTTGTTGGCTTCGTCTTTGATTTTAAAATTATTTTTAAAATCACTATCCCAAAATCCTCTCCAATTTTCGGTGATAATCGATTCCTTTGCGTCTACTT
>CAYUSE010000129.1:0-4748 GCA_964447095.1 uncultured Lachnospiraceae bacterium
AAAATTGAATAAATCGGTTTAAAATCTTGAAATAATGCGGAAAATGTTATATAATAAACCTAACTTTGTGAAAGGAGTTAATTATTACACATTATGAAGAAGAAAATTACAGCGTTAGTTTTAATATTATCGATATTTTCCGCGTTGGGTATAAACTCGTATGCGTCATGGCAGAGTGATTATCCGTGGGCGGTTGACGGGGTGAATTACTGTCTGTCGCGAGGAATTATAGAGGGCGACGAAAACGGCGATTTAATGCTCGGCAATGATTTGACAAGAGCTCAGATGGCAAAAATTGTATCTGTCGCGTTTGATTTGCAGTCAGACGGAAATATGCCGTTTGCCGATGTTGAAGAATGGCATTGGTCGTATAACTATGTTTCGTCAATCAGCGGCTGTATGGTGAACAAGTCCATGTATTTTAACGGCGACGAAACAGTAACGCGCGAGGAATTTGCCGCGACTATGATGCTTGCGGCGGGTCTTAATGAAAACAGCGTCCGCAATTCAAATTTAATAGATGAAAATTTTGACGATGCTTATGACGTCAGCGCAATTTATAAAAAGCTTTTTACCGTTGCTGTGGAAAGAGCGTATATAAATGGCTATGACGGGCTTCTTTATCCTAAGGGCGCAATGACGCGCGCAGAAATCTGCACACTTGTTTATAGAGTGATACAGTCGAAAAATGGCTTGCTTACGCTTACATGGCAGGATTTGGGTGTAAGGGAAAGCTATACGCCTATAATAGGAGAAGCGCAGATAACGGTGGAACAGGCGCAGGCATGGGCAAGAGACAGAGGTGCGGCAGAAAGATTTATTGATATTGCGCCGACCTATTGGCATTACGGTGAGCTGTTTGGCATGCGTCCCGAAATTCTTTACGCGCAGGCGGCAAAGGAAACGGGTTTCGGCAAATACGGAGGCGCAGTACTTCCTGAAATGAACAACTGGGCAGGAATTAAAATCAAAAATCCCGAGGGCGACAGAACGGAAGACCACGAAACTTTCGCAACGCCCGACGACGGTGTGCGCGCGCATTTCAACCATATGGGAGCGTATGTGGGACTTGCCCCGATAGGAGAGGTACATGACAGGTATTATGTTGTAAAAAGTATACCGTGGGCAGGACAGATAAAAAATCTTGAAGCATTGGGCGGCAGATGGTGTCCCGATTTATATTACGGCTACAGCATATTGCATCATTATATTGAAAAAATGGCTCAGTATTGATTGAGAGGAATTACAAATGATATTATTAAACGCAAGCAGTGTAAAAAAGATGTTTCTTGATGAAACGCTTTTTGATAACGTGTCGCTGAGTGTTGACAGCGCGGATAAAATCGGTTTTGTCGGCGTCAACGGCGCGGGTAAATCAACGCTTTTTAAAATTATAACGGGCGATATGGATTATGATGAAGGCGATATTTTTAAAAATAAGTCGCTTAAAATCGGCTATCTTGACCAATATGCGGTGTCAGACGGTTCAAATACAATATTAGATGAGATTTTAACGGCATTTTTGGACGTTATGGAAATCGAAAGCCGTCTTGACGAAATCCGCTATGACATCGAAAACAAAAACGGCGATATAGACAGCCTTGTTAAGGAACAGACCACATTGCAGGAGCGTTTTTCAGAACGTGACGGCTTTTACTATAAATCAAAGGCTAAAAGTACGCTGACGGGACTCGGCTTCTCGGAGGACGAGTTCGGTTTGCGTGTCGATAAGCTGTCGGGCGGTCAGAAAACTCGCGTCGCGCTCGGTAAAATTCTGCTGTCGGACGCAAATTTACTGCTTCTGGACGAGCCGACAAACCATCTTGATATTGACAGCGTGGAGTGGCTGGAGGACTTTTTAAAAAGCTATAACGGCGCGTTTATCGTAATATCGCACGACCGATATTTTCTTGACAGGGTTACAAACAAAACCTTTGAGCTCGAAAACGGAGTGTTCCGCTCGTACAACGGCAATTACAGCGAATATACGGCACAGCGCGAGATTGACAAAAAGACCGAACAGCGCAGTTACGACAACACAATGAAGGAAATAAAACGGCTTGAAGCTGTCGCCGAACAGCAGCGGCGGTGGGGACATGAAAGGAATATCAAGCGCGCCGAAAGTAAAGAAAAGGTGATTGATAAGCTTGAAAGTATGCTTGTCGCGCCGACAAAGGAAACGGAAGAAATGTATTTTAAATTCCGCGCGTGTGCAGGCGGAGGTCAGGATGTCTTGGAAACGAAAAATCTCGGAATGACGTTTGATAATAACCGCTTGTTCAGCAATGCGGATATGCTGATAAAAAAAGGCGAAAAGGTGTTTTTATTGGGACCCAACGGCTGCGGAAAAACAACGCTTTTGAAAATAATTTTAGGGCAGCATAACCAGACCGAGGGCGAATATAAAATCGGCGCGAATATTCATATCGGCTATTACGACCAGCTTCAGGAAAATCTGAGCATGGATAAGACCGTGATTGACGAGGTGTGGGACGCGTACCCGAATTTGACGCAGACGCAAATAAGAAACGCGCTTGCCGTGTTTTTATTCCGTGGCGAAGATGTGTTTAAGGAAATACATAAATTATCGGGCGGCGAGCGTGCGAGGGTTGAGCTCGTAAAGCTTATGCTTAAAAGCGTAAATCTTCTTATAATGGACGAGCCGACAAACCACCTTGATATAGAGTCGCGCGAGGCGCTTGAAAACGCGCTTTCGGGCTATGACGGAACAATGCTTATGGTATCGCATGACCGCTATTTTATAAATAAGCTTGCCGACAGGATTTTGTATTTAACGCCCGAGGGGATTAAAAGCTACAGCGGAAATTATGATGATTTTCTTTCGGGCAGAACGAAAAAAACAGAGGTTAAAAATACGGTTGACAAAAGCCTTGATTATAAAGAACAAAAGCGTATTGAAGCGGAAAAACGTAAAACTGTAAACCGTTTTAAAAAGGTCGAAGAAATGATAGAACGGCTTGAAAATGAAATTGAGGACATAAACGCCGAGATGGCAAAGCCAGAAAATTCGGCGGATTTTACGCGTCTTGCGGAGCTTTCAAAGGAAGCGGGGGAAAAGAACGCGGAGCTTGAAAATCTGATGTCGGAGTGGGAAAAGCTACAGACGGAAATAGAAGAAAAGGGGTACGAAATATGAGGGCGGTAATTCAGCGCGTGACGGGCGCGGAGGTTAAAATTGACGGCAAAATAAGCGGTAAAATCGATAACGGTCTAATGGTTCTCTTAGGTGTCGGAAACGGCGATACGGAGGAGGATATGAAATATACAGCCGATAAAATTATAGGCATGCGGATTTTCAGTGACGAAAATGACAAGATGAATTTGAGCCTTAAAGATGTAGGCGGCAGTATGCTCGTTATATCACAGTTTACGCTGTATGGCGATTGCTCGCACGGCAGACGACCGTTTTTCGGCGACGCAATGGAGCCCGTTGGCGCAAATAAAATGTATGAGGATTTTGTAGCATATGTAAGAGAGCAGGGAATACATACCGAAACGGGCGAATTCGGCGCGGATATGAAAGTGTCGCTTACAAACGACGGGCCTGTTACGATTATACTTGAGAGTAAAAAATAACAAATAAAGGAGAAATATTATGGCAACGAGTAAGGAATTTTTGAATTTTATCTTGGAACAGCTATCTGATTTGGACGACATCACGCACCGTCAGATGATGGGCGAGTACATAATTTATTACAGGGGCAAGATTGCGGCATATATCTGCGATAACCGCTTGCTGATAAAAAATGTTAATTCGGCGCGCTTGCTTTTGCCTGACGCGCCGCTTGAACCACCGTATGAGGGCGCGAAGGATATGATTTTATTTGAAGACGTGGACAACAGAGAGCTTTTATCTAAGCTGTTCAACGAAATCTATGACGAGCTTCCTGCTCCGAAACCGAAAAAGAAAAAGTAAAAGCTATTGAAAACCGCGGCGAAAAATGTTATACTATATAAAATGAATTTTGGAGGAAATGTTATGCAGAATGAAACGGTAATAGTGCTTGACTTCGGCGGGCAGTACAATCAGCTTATCGCGCGCCGTGTGCGTGAATGTAACGTGTACTGCGAGGTTATGTCATATAAAAATCCTATCGAAAAAATCAAGGAGAAAAAACCTGTAGGAATTATTTTCACAGGCGGACCAAACAGCGTTTATGATGAAAATTCGCCGCATTACGATAAGGCAATTTTTGAGCTTGGCGTGCCGATTTTGGGTATTTGCTACGGCAGTCAGCTTGTGGCATATTCTTTGGGCGGTCATGTCGCTACCGCGCCCGTGAGCGAATACGGAAAAACGGAAATAACCACTTCGGACAGTCTGTTGTTTGAAAACGTTGATAAAAACACAATTGTCTGGATGAGCCATACCGATTACATAGACCAAATTCCCGACGGCTTTAAAATTACCGCATATTCAAAGGATTGCCCGTGCGCGGCTTATGAGAATGCCGAAAAAAAGCTGTATGCGGTGCAGTTCCACCCCGAGGTAAATCACACCGTGCAGGGTCAGCAGATGCTTAAAAACTTTCTGTTTAATGTCTGCGGCTGTAAGGGCGACTGGAAAATGAGCGATTTTGCAAAGCGTTCTATTGAAACTTTGCGTAAAAAAATCGGCGACGGTAAGGTATTGTGCGCGCTTTCGGGCGGCGTTGACAGCTCGGTTGCGGCAGTAATGCTGCATAAGGCGGTCGGCAAGCAGCTTACTTGCGTGTTTGTCGATAACG